>JAJYHU010000044.1 GCA_021784615.1 Acidobacteriota bacterium
CTTTGATTTTCCAACTGAGGAAGAGTTTCGGCCATAAGCCTCCTTATCCGCACGTCTCTATACGTTAGGATTAATAGCACAAAAAAAGAAACTCTTCAAATTCCCAACTTCTATGTCGCACACCCGCCGCAGAGCAGACCGTGGTATAGCATGTGGTATGATGGCTTCAATGGGCCGCCGCAATTCGGGGCATCAGGCGGAAGCTTGCGAGCGGCGGGGATGCAAGGCCAAACTTCAATGGACTTAAAAACCAAAATCCTGAATTCGAACATTCCCGTCGTCTTCTTCGAGATGGTCCCTCCCGTTAAGGGAAAACCGGAGGCGCTCCAGTCCACATTGGGCGAAGTCGCCAAAATTCAGAAATTGGCCGATGCCATCAACCTTCCGGAAATCCGTGACGAAACACGGGCCGGCGACAGAACGTTTAAATTCGTGCCCCGCGTCGAGCCGCGGATGCTAGGAAGCAGTATCCGGAAGGAATTTGACATGGACGTCGTGCTGAACCGCTGCGTCGTCTACGAGAAGGACCAGGCGAGTTGGTTCCGGGAAACTGTGGAGAAATTTGGAATCGAGAGTCTGGTTTTAGTCGGCGGAGAATCCAGCCGGATTCAGTACCCGGGTCCTAACGTCACCCAGGCGGCAAGAGAAATCCAGGCCACTGGATTGCCCTCGGCTTTGGGAGGAATCAGCATTCCCAGCCGGGCTGACGAAGGGGAACGGATCCGGCGTAAAGTTTCTGAGGGCCTCTGTTTTTTCACCACTCAGGTGCTGTTCGACTCAAACGACATCGTTTGGCTGATCCAGCGCCTCAACGGGCTTGAAGCGCGTATCTTCCTGAGCTTTGCTCCCGTAAGCCACGAACGCGACATCGAGTTTTTGCGATGGCTGGGCGCCGATGCGCCTGCCGATCTTGACCATTTTCTAATTCATAGCGCGGCCGCTGAGAAGGCTTCCAGCCATGCCGCGGAGCGCGCTTTCGAGAGGAGCTTGAACCTGGCGCAGCGAATTCTGATGGATGTCTTTGATAATCTGCCGCCTGATCCTCCTCCCCTGGGAATCAACATCGAGCATATCAATCGCCGCAATTTCAATTTTGCGGTACGCATGCTGGAACAGCTCAGAATATTTTACTCAACCCTCATCGCAGCTCGGAGACGAGCTACCCTGGCCTAAAGACTGACAACCGGAATCCCATCGCCGGCCACATCAAGCTGTAGGTTTAAATAAAAAGCGAAGGCGAGCGGCCTGCGGGGGCAAGAAAACACCCCCATTTCCATTCCCAAGCCCTAGGAGGAAACTACCGCGGTTCTCTGCGACTCAGCAGGATCCGGTGTATCTAGAAACCGCTGACGGCTTTCGAGGATGGCTTGGCGCGCTTCTCGAGGACCCTGCCAGCCCTCCATTCGAGTCTTTTTCCCCTCAAGCTCTTTGTAAATTGTAAAAAAATGCTCGATTTCGGTCAAAACGTGCGAAAAAATCTGATCAATGGTGTGGATTTGCTCATATCTGGGATTCCGGTCAGGAACAGCGAGTATTTTAGTGTCAGGGCCATGCTCGTCCACCATGGCAAGCAGTCCCACCGGCCGCACTTCCAACATGCAGCCTGGGAAGGTAGCCTCATCGGCCGAAACAAGCACGTCAAGCGGGTCGTCATCCTCGGCAAGCGTCCCGGGGATAAAGCCGTAATCACCCGGATAATGCATGGGCGAATACAAGGTACGGTCCAGTCGGAAGACGCCGAGCTTTTTGTCGTACTCGTATTTATTTGAGGAGTTCTTAGGAATCTCCACAACCATCCGGACAATCTCCGGAGAATGGGGACCTGGCTCAAGTGCGTGCAAGGGTGTTTGCATTTATTCAGCCTAGCTAAATCCCCTGTTTATTGCAAGTAGGAGAATTTATTAGCACTATGCCTCCCGATACCCTGCAATGTGGTGGTTTTCCAAAGGCAAACTCCCGCAAAATGTCCGGTTGGATACCGAACGAATCTTCAATCAGATCTGACCCGTACACTAGCCAACCTCGCAGGGGTGGCATAAAATCCTGGCATGACCCAGAACAGTTCAGGAGCCAAAACGAATCGCAGCCGCCCCGTGCCGCCCGCCATGATTAACGTAGCTGTCCTGGCAGGCATACGGCACCCGCTGACTTACTCGCTTCCTGATTCTCTCGACGTGCGGTTGGGCCAGCGCCTTCTGGTTCCGCTCGGAGCGCGCCGAGTGATCGGCATTGCTCTGGGGGCGGCGCCGGCGCTTCCCTCGGGCATCCGGGTTCGCGAGGTCATTCGCGTTCTTGACGCGGAGCCGGTGCTCACGCCGGAACTCCTGACCCTGGGGCTTTGGATTGCTGAATACTATCTGGCCCCACTCGGGGAAGTTTTCCGGGCCATGCTGCCCTTGCGGCCGGAGACCCGCAAGGTGCGTCTGGCTGAACTGACGGCGGCCGGACGCCAAAAACTTCAGCAGATGGCCGGAAGCCTTCTTGACGAAACCAAACAAAGCGCAGAAGCCAATCTGCTCCGAACTGTTGATGAACAGCCCGGCGTGGCAGTCGAGTCCCTTCGAAGAAAGTTCGATAAGATTTCACCGGGCCTTGTCGCCCGAGCAATGAAAGACCGCCTCATCGCCCTTTCCCATGCTGAACGCCCGATGGGCCGGAAAGAAGTCTATTCCATCCGCTTAACGGGGCCCTTGGAGTCCCGCACGCAGAGCCTCTCGCCTGTGGCGCGCCGCATTGTTGAAGCTCTCGATCGTGATGGAGAATCCCGCGACCATCGCAAGCTTTTGAAGGCAACGCGAGCCTCGCTTTCCCATTTAAGGAAGTTGCAGCAGCAAGGCATTGTGGAATTCGCCAAGGCATCGCTTGCTGAAGATGAACCCGGTCCCGCAAGCGAACCCCCTCACACCATGACCGCTCCACAAACGGATGCGATCGAAGAACTGGCCGGGCGGCTCGGCCAGCAGAAGTTCAGCGTTGCCCTGCTCCACGGCATCACCGCAAGCGGCAAGACGGAGGTCTATCTGCGCCTGATTGAGCGAGCGCTTGAATCCGGACGCACCGCCATGATGCTGGTGCCGGAAATCGCCCTGACCCCTGCCATTCACCAGCAGTTTTTGTCCCGCTTTGGAAACACCATGGCTCTGTTGCACAGCGGACTCGGCGCGAACGAACGCCACGAAGCCTGGTGGCGTTTGCGGCGGGGTGAAGCGCGCGTTGTACTGGGAACGCGTTCGGCGGTTTTTGCACCCGTGGACAATCTCGGCGTGATCATTGTGGATGAAGAACACGAGGCAAGTTACAAGCAGGAGGAAACGCCGCGCTACCACGGCCGGGACGCCGCGATTGTCCGGGCCCAACTGGCAAAAGCTCTGATCGTTCTTGGCTCGGCAACGCCGTCTCTCGAAAGCTATGACAACGTGCAAAAAGGGAAGTACCACCTTTTGACTCTCAGCGAGCGCGTGGGCGGCCGGCCGCTGGCCAGCGTGGAAATCGTGGATATGAGGGAAGAATTTCGGCGGACTCAAACCCAGGCGCCCATTTCCCACCGCTTGAAGGAGGAAGTCGAAGCCCAGCTACGCTCCGGAAAGCAGACGATGTTCCTGCTGAACCGCCGGGGCTACTCCTGGTTTCTTCTCTGCCGAAGCTGCGGCCAGACGGAACGCTGCGTGAACTGCTCGATCTCGCTCACCTACCACCGGCATGAAAAAAGCTTGATCTGCCACTATTGCGGTTATCAGGCGCGCGTTCCGGCCAAGTGCCGGGCCTGTGGCAGCGAATATCTCTATTTCGTCGGCGAAGGAACGGAGAAGCTGGAGCAAAAAATCGCTGAGATGTTCCCTCAAGCGCGAGTGGCCCGGCTTGACCGCGACGCAGCCCGCCGCCCCGGACATTTCCTGAAAATTCTTTCAGATTTCAAGGAAGGGAAAATCGATATCCTGGTGGGGACCCAGCTCATTGCTAAAGGTCACGATTTCCCGCAGGTTACGCTGGTTGGAATCGTTTCTGCAGACACTGCGCTGGCGCTGCCGGATTTTCGGGCCGCGGAGCGCACTTTCCAGCTGCTCACGCAGGCGGCGGGCCGGGCCGGCCGTGGCGAGGCTCGCGGGCGAGTTCTCGTGCAAACCTTCTACCCGGACCACTACGCGATCCGACTGGCTGCGCAACAGGACTTTGCCAGATTTTTTGCGAAGGAAATCCAGTTCCGGCGATTGATGCATTATCCGCCCGCAGCGGCTCTTGCAAACGTGATCGTCCAGGACAAAAAGCTTGAGGACGCCACGCAGATTGCCCGGGAAGTCGGAAACTTTTTTGAGCAACTCGGTGACTTGGCTCGCGGAATAAAAATCCTGGGACCCGGTCCTGCGCCCCTGGCAAAAATCGAGCGGCTCTACCGCATCCAGTTTCTTCTGAAGGCGGCATCGCGCGCAAGGCTCAACGCGGTTCTCCGACGCCTGGCCGACGAGTGCGAACAACTAGGGATTCCGGCCCATTCGCTGATGATCGATATGGACCCGACAAGCCTCATGTAGAAAACGACTTACCCATGGGCAAGTCAAAATCCCAACATCGCCGGGGAAGCAAGGCACGGCATGCCAAGTTGGGCGCGCAATATCTTTAGGGAAGCGACTGGAGCTCCTTGCCGGGTTTGAAGCGGACGGCCTTCCCGGGCAAGATGTTGACTTCCGCACCCGTACGAGGATTTCTCCCGATGCCGGTTTTGCGGGGTTTCACATTAAACACGCCGAAGCCACGCAATTCAATCCGTTCGCCCCCGGCAAGAGCCTTCTTCATCGACTCGAACACGGTTTCAACCGCGCTTTCAGCTTTGGTCTTGGTAATGCCCGTTCGATTGACCACATCATTAACGAGATCGAGCTTAATCACAGGAACCTCCTGAAAATACAGG
>JAJYHU010000367.1 GCA_021784615.1 Acidobacteriota bacterium
TTCATTGAGGTCACAGCCGCCGATCCCCCCAATCTTCTGGTAAACTGGTTGAGCGAACTTTTATACTTTCATGATGCCGAGCAGTGGCTGTTCCGCGATTTCGAACTGAAAAATCTCGACGATCATGCCGCCTCGGGCCGGGCCTGGGGTGAAAAGTTGAACCGAGCACGACACCGAACCAACTTGCAGATCAAGGCCGTGACCTACCATCAACTCAGATTGGAAAAATGCAGAGAGGGTTGGCGCGCGCAAGTTTATTTGGACATTTGAAATGCCGTCCGCACCCTCAACCTCTTTCAAAGCCCGAAACCGTCAACAGGCCGAGAGGATTCCCTTGAACCAAGATGTTCGCTTCGGCGCTCAATCCGCCGGTCATCCGAAAATTTCGCTTCGACTGTCTCTGGCCTTGCTGGCTTTTTTCCTGCTGATATTTTCCTGGCCGGCCTTCCCGGCTGAGGAAGGGCATTACAAAATTCTCGAAGTCAAGCCTCACGTTTTTGTATGGCTCGCGGAAGACATTCTGGAACAGGAAGGCGACCCGAACTTCAGCCGCGCCTCAAACGCAGGCTTCGTCATCACTCCGGAAGGCGTTGTCGTGATTAACA
This sequence comes from Acidobacteriota bacterium, assembly GCA_021784615.1. Classification (GTDB taxonomy): domain Bacteria; phylum Acidobacteriota; class Terriglobia; order UBA7540; family UBA7540; genus JAMCXS01. The sequence continues at coordinate 606 of JAJYHU010000367.1, forward strand.
CCACCAACACGCCTTTCAACGCCCGAGACCTGCTTTACGAAATTCGCCAGCGCACCAGCCTCCCGGTGCGCTTCGTCATCAACACCAGTTCGTTGCCGGACGCCATGCTGGGCAACGAAGCCTTTGCGGATTTCAGGCCGGCCATCCTTTCCACTCCCGCTGCGGCAATTCAGATGAACCGCTACCAGAGCGAACTTGCCGGGCGAATTGAGAGCGATTGGCGGCTCGCGGAAAACATGCGAGGCATTCACCCAACTCCGCCCGACCAAACCTTTGACCGGGAAATGACACTTCCCATTGCGAGCCCGCAGATCAAATTGATCAACCTTGGAGATAACATTTCTCCCGGCGACGCGGCGGTTTACCTGCCCCAGTCGAAAGTTCTCTTCCTGGGCGACCTCTTTGAAAACCAATACATTCCGCAGATGGCTTCAGGAAATATCCGCCGTTGGATCAGCGAGCTTCGCAAAGTCGAATCATGGGACGTGGATGTTTTCGTCCCCGGGCACGGCGAACCCGGCGGCCGGCAGCAAGTGGAACAGTTCCGGCACTTCCTCGTGTGGCTGCTCGGTCAAGTCCAGTCCGGGATCGGGCAGCACAAGACCGAGCAGCAGATCGAAACGGCAATGGTTCCATTCCAAAACTATCACTGGCGCGCGCCGGAGCTCCAGTCAAAACTCGTGGCGGCCGTATACCAGCAACTCGCCGGGGACAACAAGGAAGCTTCCGCCTCCCCCAAATCCCCAAACCCTTAAGTTCTAAGAAGCCTTCCATCAGAATCGCCGGCAGCTTGACCTCTAAGTAATATCTCCGCAGTTCTCAGGTCATTGCCTCCTGCCTGATCGGGGATATGATCGCAACAATTCATGGAATCACCGAGTTGATGCACGCTTGTCATGACGATAGTGTCAGGGGACAGCAGACGCCGCTCATCCTCGACCTGGCATTGGTCGATAGCAATGGGTAGGCCATCAATTGCGGCTTTCCGAGGAGGCCCCCGTGTCAGATTTGTTGAAAAGGCTGTGGCAGGAAGAAGAAGGACAGGACCTCACTGAGTACGCGTTGCTTCTGGTCTTGATCGCCCTGGTTGCGATCGTCGCCATGAAGAGTTTTGGTTCCGCAGTGAGCAATACGTTCTCGAACGCCGCATCCAACCTGAATACAGCAACGAGTTGAGGAGTCTCTCCCCAAAACCTTTGGTTGCCGGGGTGCGGCTCGTCGCGCGTTGGCTTTGCGCCGAAATGATGTACAGAAATGATGGGGGTTGCTGCCAAGGGAAGTGATTTCTCTCATTCCCATTCTCGTCCTGCCATAAAGACGCCGCCTGAAAGTGGACATCCGGCTTCAAATCCAGCCGCGCGCGTGACATACTACAGCGCGTACGCGCAGTCAAACACTGAAGGACTTCAGGAGGATCTCCATGGATCGGAGAAGTTTTCTCGGAGCGATACCGCTTTCCGCAGCAACTCTAAACCTTTCTGCAATCTCGAAAAGCGCCGAAACCCCCGAGCCGGCCGGCGACAGTCCGGACTGGCCGCTGGTTCCACCCGGCGTCGATTATTTTACTCGGGAAAAAATGCAAAGCCTCGTGGAGACTTCCGTCTCCTTGAACGGCATATCGTATGAGGTGGTGGCCTACAACTTCCCAAGCTGGCATCCCAGCCCGGCGATGGAAAAGTACTTCGGAAAAGGCTGGACGGAATTCGAGACGGTGAGGCATGCCAAACCATGGTTCGAGGCTGAAATTCAGCCCAAGCGCCCACTCTGGGGCATGTACGATTCTTCAGTTCCCGGTTCATTCAACGAGGCTGACCCTGAGTGGGCGGCGCGCGAAATCGACCTGGCTTCTGGGTCGGGCATTAATGCTTTCATGATCGACTGGTACTGGCACATGGGAATGCAGTTCTATCAGGAACAGTTAGAGCAGGGCTTCCTGAAGGCGGCCAACACCCAAAAGATGAAGTTCGCCGTCATGTGGGCCAATCACAACTGGCCCAACTGTTACCCAGCGCCTCTCAAGGGCCGCGAGGCAATCCTATACCCCCAGACTTACAGCGATGCCGATATGGACCGCGTGGCCGACTACCTGATTGAGCATTATTTCACCCAGCCCAATTACTGGCAGATTGGCGGCCAGCCCGTCTTTGCCATCTTCAACATTGACGGAGACGCGGGCATCCTGCGGCATTTCGGAGTTGAAAAACTGCGGGCGGCTTTTGACCGCATGCGCAACCGCGCGGCGAAGGCCGGGCTTAAAGGCGTGCATATTCAAGCGAGCCACGTCTATCGAGCCGGGAAAACCCCGCTGAAAGACGCCGGATTCGATAGCGCCACTCACTACCATACTTTCGGCGGCGGGCCTCCTGGAAAGACCACGGAATATGCGGCCGCTATCGCCAAGGGCATAAATCTTTGGAAGGAAACGGCGCCCCAGCTTGACCTCCCTTATTTCCCGGACTGCCCGGTTGGATGGGACAACAGTCCGCGTTATGGGTCGAACGCCCACATGGTAACCAACCGCACTCCGGACCAATATGAGCTTCAACTGCTGGCGGCCAAATACTTTGTGGCGGGCCGCGGAACCAGGCCGCCCATTATTTTCCTTTCAGCCTGGAACGAGTGGACGGAGGATCATTGCCTGCTGCCCGACCTGATCTACGGCTACAGCTTTCTCGATGCGGTTCGCCGCCAATTTGTGGGCTGAGACGGCTTTCTCGTTTTTGAGATAAGTAAGAAGGAGAGTTTTCCTTGCTCGGGCATGAAGGCATGCCGCAGAAAAATAAAGTGGCAAGAGAAGTTGGCGGTCTTCGCGTCCCAGGTTCTCTTGCCACCTATTGCCGTGATGCCGTTTAAACTTTAACCGCCCGGACTATCGCCGTCCGCGGCCGCGTTCCCCACCTCTATAGTCACGGTCTCGGTATATCCGAACGTATCTCGGGGACCGGTAGTATCCACGCCCCCACCAGTATCCCACGCCATAATAGGGGTAGTAAGGTCCCCAGCCATAATAGGCCCAGTACGGAGGCGCGTAATAGCCATAGGGAGGAGGCCTCTGGGCATAGCGGTCCGGCCGATGCTGAAGCTCGTTCCGCGGGTAGTCTTCCTGCGTTACCGGCCGAAAAGCAGCCTGGCTTTGCACGGTTGAAACGTTGAAAGTCGATTCCAGCCGGAAGGTCAGCAGCGTTTCCGGCATCAGCACGGTTGGCCGGCCGCGCGTGAGCAGCACGCCGGCAATCCCCGCGGCAGCCCCGGCTGCCGCGCCAATTCCCGCGCCCTCGCCGCCTTCGGCAATCGCGCCGATCATCGCGCCCACGCCCGTCGTGGTTCCGACCGCGCCAACGTCGCGCCCCTTTGAGGAACCGGCGGTCGCTTGCACGAGTTGCGTGCGGATCGGCACCTGCTGCCCGTCTACCAGGGTGATCTGGTTCAACTCCAGCCCCAGCTCAGAAACGCCCTTGACGCGCCCCCCTTTGCGGGCAGCGGCAACCTGGCCGACCACGGTCTGGCCATGCCGCATCACCACCCATCCGTTTGCCACCAGCGGCTGATCGAGCGTGGCCGTAAAGTTGTCGCCCGGCCGATTGTGGTTGCTCGAAAGCTCCTGCGTCAGGCGCACAGTCACGAGCGTGCCCGCCGGCACCACCAGCGTGGAAGGAACCGACGCATACTGTGGAGTTCCATCGTTCACGTTCGGATAGGAATTTTGCGCTTCGGCGTCGTTCGCCGCGGAGTATTGTGCTGAAGCGCTAGCCGAATTCGCGTCCGTGGCCGGTGCCGCGACGCTCATGCCGTCAATCACCTTCACCACGCCGGGCTCGGTGCTGGCAATGCGATCAATGGCAGCTTGCTGCGACTCCGTCTGGACCGTCCCAGTCAGGGTTACAACGCCCTGCTGGGTTGACACGCGGATGTCCTGCGTCTTGAGCGCGGGATCCTGGAACAGTTTGGCCTGGATGGCTGAGGTGATGGCGCTGTCGCTGGTTGCACTGCTCTCCTGCGGGAAGGCCGCCAGACGGATCGATCCCAACAAGAGCAGCCCGCTTGCAAAAAGAACCGCAAATTTACCTGCATTTCTCGACATCGTAACCCCCTTCACAGCCGAGTCTCCTTATAGAATGCCATTGCGCCTAATAAGTGCCTGCATCCGTTGCCAATCCTCAAGCAAACTGGCGCTTGTTTGATCCTTCCGATCTATCGGGTTCTCCATTATTATTGCTACCATCTTTGACGCGATTTTACCCGGAAGGGTTTGACGCTCGTTTTGTAAAATCCTTGTAAACG
>JAJYHU010000013.1 GCA_021784615.1 Acidobacteriota bacterium
GGCAACGCATCTTCGGGGGCCGCACCATCGGCTGGCCGGGCTTGCAAGCAAACGCTTTGGCAAAAGCAGGCATATTCGAAGGCGGCCCAATGGCCCGGAAGCGTGGCAGCGGATGAGGGTCGATGTTCAACAGCAGCCGGGCAAACTGCGGACGCATATTCGCCGCCCAGTTCTGCGCCCAGGCAATAAAGAAGCGCTGCTCAGGCGTGAAGCCGTCGATGTCCTTGGGGCGAGGTTTGCCTTCCAGGCTTTTCTCATAAGCGTTATAGGCGAGGGTCAAACCTCCCAGGTCGGCGATGCTTTCTCCCAGCACCAGTTTGCCGTTTTCGTGGACATTGCCAATCGCCAAGTAGCTGTCGAATTGCTTCTCGACGCACTTCGCGCGCTCGTTGAAATTCTTGATGTCCTGCGGCGTCCACCAATTCTTCAGATTCCCATGAGCGTCAAACTTGCGTCCCTCATCGTCAAAGCCATGCGTCATTTCATGCCCGATCACCGCCCCGATTCCGCCGTAATTCGCGGCCGCGTCTCCCCGGTAATTAAAGAAAGGAGGCTGGAGAATGCCGGCGGGGAAAACGATCTCATTTTTCAGGGGGTTGTAATAGGCATTAACGGTAGGCGGAGTCATCTCCCATTCCGTGCGGTCAACGGGTTTGCCGATCTTGTTCAAATCCCTCCGAAAGTCAAACAGATTGCCGTTGAACACGTTTTCGACGTACGGTCCGCGCTTAACGTGGAAGGCGGAATAATCCCTCCATTTGTCCGGATAACCGATCTTGGGCACGAAAGCGTCCAGCTTGGCGAGCGCCGCCTTGCGCGTTTCAGGTCCCATCCAAGGCAGAGTCTCAAGATCTTCCCGGAGGGCGGCCATCAGATTCTTGACCATCTTTTCGGCGCGAACTTTGGCCTCGGGAGGGAAATACTTCTGGACGTAGATTCTGCCCAAGGCAAATCCCAGCTCACCATCCGTCGCCCCCACACATCGCTGCCAGCGAGGAAGAATTTTCTTGGTTCCTTGCAGAGTGCGGCCATAGAAATTGAAATTCTCATCGACAAATTTTGAAGAAAGCGCGGGCGCCGCTGCATCCACCAAGTGCCAGCGAAGGTAGGTCTTCCACTCCGGCAGTGGAACCGTCTTCAGAAGCTCGTTGACCTCCTCAAAAAATTTGGGTTCGGCAACATCGACGGCAGGAATGCCGCGATGGCCCACCTCACGGAAATAAGCTGGCCACGAAAAGCTGGGCGTCAGGACTTTCAGTTGAGCCGGGTCCATTTTGTGATAAGTCTTGTCCGGGTTGCGCCGGTCCGTGCGGTTCATGGAAGCCTCTGCCAGCTTCGTCTCAATGCTCATCACGGTCTTGGCTTCGGAAGCCGCTTTCGAGGGATCATCGCCCAAGAGTTCAAACATCTTCTGAACGTGGCCGACATATTCGCCACGAAGCTTTTGGGACTTTTCGTCGGTCTTCGTATAATAATCACGGTCCGGCAGCCCAAGACCTCCTTGCTCCGCTCCTGCAATCACCTGGTTGCTGTTCTTCTCGTCCTGAGTTGACCCAAACCCGAAGAGCGCATCAACGCCGTAACTTTGCAGGCGCGCCACCTCGGCCTGAAGGCCGGGAAGGTTCCGGATCGCCCGGATGCGCCTGAATTCCGGCTCCAAAGGCTTCGCACCTTCCGCTTCCACCTTTTGGGTATCCATGCAACTGGCGTAGAAGTCACCAATCTTTTGCAGATTGGAGCCCGCCGGAGCGCGGCGATCGGCGGCGGCCTTTTCCAGGATTTGATGGAGAATCCGGCGGTTTCGCTCCTCAAGTTCGTTGAAGGTACCCCAGCTTGGGTACTCAGGAGGAATAGGATTCTTGGCAGTCCACCCGCCATCGGCGAATTGGAAAAAGTTGACGCAAGCCTTGGCGTTCTTGTCCAGCATGTTCGTGTTAAACGCCTTCATGGGCGATTCCGTTCCCACGGTGGCGGCCGACGAAGCAGTCGAGGTCTTCTGAGGTGGTTGCGCCGCAGAAGCACCCTTGCGGGGATAGATTGCCAGGATTGCAAAGCCCATTAGCAACATGAATGCGAACCGAATCAAACTCTTTCCCATATCGATCATTAACGCTCCTTCACCCTCCTTGGAGATTTTCCACTTGGGATGCGCCACCGGCGTGTCCCAACACGACTCGCAGGTTCCAAAGACGCTTCATTATAATGCAGACTGTTCTTCGGAGTTTTCCGATCGTGAGGTTCAAATCAGGAGGTTGTTGCGCAGAGAGGTAATTTTCTATACTATCCTCGGTTTGCTTGGACAGCGCAGTCCGCCTCGCGGTCTTGCGTTTCAGCGACTGGCAATTAAGCCGGCAATCCTAAATTAAATCGAAGTCCGCCAGGCTGCGCAGTAAGGGGTAATTCGGAAATGAAAAAAATGACACGCCGCGAGTCGATTCTTACGTTGGCCTCGGCGCTTGCAACAGGCAACATCGCTGCCAGAGCGGCATCACAAGTGGCGCCGGGTTCCAGCAAGGCTCCGGCGGGCGCTCCGGTCCCAACCGCGGCCCCTCAGCCGGCAAGCCAAACCAGCGCTCCTTCACAGGCCGATCAGGCCTTTCAGGGTTTTGTTGACCGGTATTTTGACGGCTTCTTCCACTTCAACCCGGCGCGGGCGACAAGCGCTGGGATTCACAAGTACGACGCTGAACTCCCGGCATATTCGGGTCCGGATATTCAGGCCGAAATCGCCCGCAACCGCCGCGCCTTGGCTGAACTCGGCAAAATACCCAACGGCGCGCTTTCCTCTGACAATCAATTTGACGCTCAGTTGCTTGGAAGTCTGGTCCAGGGACATCTCCTCGATCTCACCAACATCCGCATGTGGGCGAAAGACCCTAATTTCTATAACGACATCGCCAGCCGTGCGTTGTTCGTCCTGATTGAGCGTGACTTTGCCCCGCTCGACAGCCGATTGAAATCGCTCGTTGCCCGCGCCCAGCGTATTCCCGAGATTTTGAATAGCGCCCGCGCGAACCTTTTTGATCCTCCCGCCGTTTACACTGGCGTTGCCATCGAGCAAGTGCAGGCGCAGATCGGGTTCCTCCAGAACTCCCTGCCCCAGGCCGTGGCCGGCGCTACTAGCGCCTCTCTCAAAGCGGAATTTAATACCGTCAACCAGCAGTTGATCGCGGCATACAACCAGTTCCTGAATTATCTGAAGAACACCCTCAGCGCCCAGTCCCAAGGTCAATTTGCCATCGGAGCGGATAATTTCCGCAAAAAGCTTTTGTATGACGCGATGGTGGATATTCCCGTTGAGCAACTGCTCAGGACCGGCCAAAGCGAGCTGCGCCGGATCCAGTCCCTTTTCACCCAAACCGCACAAATCATTGACTCCACAAAATCTCCTCTTCAGGTTCTTCAGAGCTTGGCGCAAAAACAGCTCAAGAGGAATCAGGTTCTGAGCAATGCCCAGTCTGTGGTTAATGACCTTCGGCAGTTTGTTACGACGCACGAGATCGCGACGATCCCGCCCGCGCCCATCCCGCAGGCAAAAGAAACTCCTCCTTTTATGCAGGCGATCGCCCTGGCGTCGGTGGATGCGCCGGGCCCTTTCGAGCAACACTCGATCCAGTCCTTTTACTACTTGACCCTCCCTGCTCCCGGCGTGAATCAAGCTCAGACGGAACATCCCCTCCAGGTTTTTAATGGCTATGCCGTGCAGATTGTCTCGATTCGCGAGGTCTATCCGGGCCATTACGTCCAATTGCTGTATCTCGAGCACGCCACCTCAAAGGCTCGCAAACTGGAGCCTTCCTTGAAAATTGTCGGTTCGAACAGTGACGGCTGGGCGCATTACTGCGAAGAGATGATGCTGGAACAGGGCTATGGCGAGGGCGATCCCAACCTATTACTCACGCAATTTCAGGCTTCGCTGGTCCAATTGTGCCGCTACATCGCGGCGATCCGCATGCACACCCAAGGCATGAGTGTTGACGACGCGGCCAGTTTCTTCCAAAGTGAAGCCTACATGGAACCGGCAACTGCGCAGCGTGAAGCCATCCGCGGCGCATTCGATCCCGGCTATCTTGACGGCGCACTCGGAAAGCTCGAAATCAGGAAGCTGCGCGAAGACCTCAAGCAAAAGCTGGGCGAGAAATTCAATCTGAAGGAGTTCCACGACAGTTTTCTGAGTTTCGGCATCGCACCGGTCAAGATGATTCGCGAACAGATGCTGCAAGACAACAGCCCCGTTCTGTAACCCGGACAATCAATGATTTGCCTGGGGACAGACGGAGCGCGGATTAGATTGCTCCGCAAACCAGAGTGCCTTTTGGGAAACCCGAGTCGATGGGGAAGAAGCGTGCCATGATAAAAAATCGTTCTTCATTCAGTGAAAGATCGATGTCTCGCCAGCCGCGCCGCCTTGAAGCCTTCTGCTTTGCCTTATTGAGCGTATTGCCTTTGTGGTGTTTGCTTGTTTTTTCTGCACCGGCAATCGCCAATGGGCAGGTTACCGCGCAGACGGCGCCAATGAACCGGCTCGAACTTTCATACAGCCTTGACTTGGCGCGCCCCACAACTCACTTGATGAAAGTAGAAATCACCGTGGCGCAAGTGAAGGGGACCGACCTTGAATTCGCGATGCCAGCGTGGGTGCCGGGCCGCTACGCGATCTATGATTTTGCAAAAAATGTTCAGAATTTTACTGCAAAAGGGGCAAGCGGGCAGACTCTGCGCTGGACGCAGCCGGACGACCAGACTTGGCGCGTAGATACCCGCGACTGCGGCGGAAGCGTCCGAGTAAGCTATGAAGTCTTCGGGAACGACCTCAGCGGTTCGTTTTCACAGTTTGACGCCTCGCATGCGAACATTAACGGGGCGTCAATCTTCATGTATGTG
>JAJYHU010000412.1 GCA_021784615.1 Acidobacteriota bacterium
GGGGGCGGAGGTCTGAAGCCCGCTGAACGCTTTGCGTGCTGGGCGGGGGCGCACGGCGGGGGGGTGGCGCTGGGCGCAGCGAATTGAATCGGCTGACACTAGGACGCTCCCTGACGGTCGCGGCTCGGTGTCGGGGTAGCGCCCCGCGCAGCGAATTGAATCGGCTGACACTTTGCAACGGCCGCGGGATTGCGATCCGCGCGGCTGCGGTAGGGCTCCCCGCAGCGAATTGAATCGGCTGACAGAAGCACCCGGCGTACGGGCCGCCGGGCTAACCGGGGGTGGCGCTGATCGCATCGTCGATGGGGGCATCGGCGGCTACGTGGCGCTGGGGGCGGGGCAGCGGACGGGGGCGTCGGTTCTGGCCGCGGCCAGGGGAACTACGGATCACACGGGTCTACACCGATTCTTAACCGCGAGATACGCGAAAACGCGGAAGTGATTTTGGGAGGCACTACAGCCCTTGTTCTTCCGTTGTTCCCGGCTTGGCCCGGCGTTAGAATTTCCATCATGGCATCGTCGGACCTGACCTTCATCACGAACGAACCGGGCGGGACGTTGCGGCAGCGTTTCGCGGACCTGTTGGCCGCCGACACCAGCCGGTTCGACTGCCTGGTGGGCTATTTCTTCATCAGCGGCTTCCACAAGCTCTACCCCAGTCTCGAAAAGGTCGAAAAGATCCGCATTCTGGTGGGCCTACGCACCGACCGCAGCGTCTGGGAGCTCCTGCGGGACGCCAGGGAACCGCCGGGCGTACTGCCGCCATCCCACGCGAGCGTCCGGGAACACGTGCCTAAAGACATGCTCCAGGAATTCGACACAGCCCCCTATACCGCTGAAGTGGAGGCCGGCGTCGGGAAATTTACCGAGTGGATCCGCTCCGGCAAGCTGGAAATAAAAGCCCACCCCTCCGAAAGGCTGCACGCCAAGTTGTACATCATGACCTTCCGCGAAGGTGACCGGGACGCTGGCCGGGTCATCACCGGCTCCAGCAATCTCACGGAATCAGGCCTGGTGGAAAACCTGGAGTTCAACGTTGAACTGAAGAACCATTCGGATTACGACTTCGCCCTGGGCAAATTTAACGAACTCTGGGCGGCCGCGGTGGACGTTTCCAGGCCCTGCGCGGACGCCATACTCCAGCAATCCCCCTATGCGCCCTTCACGCCCCACGAGCTTTACCTGAAATTCCTTTACGAATATTTCCGCGGCGAGCTCAACCGTCCCGCGGACTCGGACGATCTCGGCGTTCCGAGGGGATTCAAGAAGCTGCAATACCAGGAAGAGGCCGTGCTGACCGCCAGGAAAATCCTCGAGGAATACGGCGGCGTGTTCCTGTCCGACGTGGTCGGCCTGGGCAAAACCTACATGGCCGCGATGCTCGCCCAGCGCCTCGATGGACGTTCGCTGGTTCTCGCGCCGCCGCACCTTTTGGACGCTGATAATCCCGGCTCCTGGCGCAACGTTTTTGGCGATTTCGGTGTCCGCCAGTCCGAATTTGAATCCATCGGCACGCTCGACGCCCTCCTGCGTCGCGACTTGGCAAAATACAAGAACGTCTTTGTCGACGAGTCGCATCGTTTCCGCACCGAAACCAGTCGGACCTATGAAACGCTCGCCCAAATCTGCCGAGGCAAGCGCGTGATCCTGGTCTCCGCCACTCCGCTCAACAACACGCCGGCGGACGTTCTCAGCCAGGTCAAGCTTTTCCAGAACGGCGCCAGCAGCACGATCCCTGGCGTCCGCAATCTGAATGCGTTCTTCGCCAAGCTTCAGAGCAAGCTCAGGGGTCTGGACCGCCAGCACCATCGCGAGGCCTATTTGAGCGCTGTTCAGGCCAATGCGAAAGCCACCCGTGAAAGCGTTCTGAAATACCTGATGGTGCGCCGCACCCGTACCGAAATCACCAAATACTACGGCGAAGATCTCAGGCGGCAGGGCCTGGTGTTTCCCGAAGTGGCCGACCCGAAGCCACTCTACTACCAGCTCAATAAGGACGAAGCCGGTATTCTCAGCAGCACCATCCGATCGCTCACCAGCGACTTTAAATTCGCCCGTTACAAGCCGCTGCTTTATTTCGAGGGCGTGCGCGACGATCGCCAGCTGCAAGGCCAGCATAATCTCGCCCGCTTCATGAAAACCCTCATGGTCAAGCGGCTCGAAAGCAGCTTTCACGCCTTCCGGCTAACCCTGCGGCGTTTTATCAACACCTATGAGCGTGTGATCACCGAACTCAACAAGGGCCATGTCTACATCAGCAAGGGATATATCGACAAGATCTTCGACCTGCTGGAATCGGACGACCCGCAGGCCGTTGAGGATTTGCTCGACGATGGCAAGGCCGAAAAGCTCGACGCCAAGGACTTCAATCCGGGCTTCCTGGCCGATCTGCAAAGCGATCGGGCGGTTCTGCGCTCCATCTATAGCCGGTGGGCGGGCGTCAAGCGCGATCCCAAATGGGAATCCTTCTGCGAAATCTTGCGCACCAATAAACAGCTAAAGCACGGCAAGCTCATCATCTTCACCGAGTCCCGCGAAACGGCCGAATATCTCGCCGCCCGCATCGCCAGCGAGGTGGAGAAAAAAGTCCTGCTTTCCACCAGCCGTTCCGATGAAGCGGCCTACCGCCAGGTCACCGATAATTTCGACGCCCGGGCGCTCCATCCAAAAGATGATTACCGCATCCTGGTCGCGACCGAGGTGCTTTCCGAGGGCGTCAATCTTCATCGCTCCAACATCGTGATCAACTACGATATTCCCTGGAATCCCACACGGCTGATCCAGCGCGTCGGCCGCGTGAACCGTGTGGGGACCGGATTTGACACCATCTATACTTATAATTTCTTTCCGACTGATGAGGGCAACGATCTCATCAAGCTGAAGGAGGCCGCCGAGGCTAAAATCCGCGCGTTCATCGAGATGCTTGGTAACGACGCCCGGTTGCTCACCGACGGCGAGGAAATTAAATCGCACGACCTGTTTTCCAAGCTCAACTCCAAAGCCACCCTCACCGGCGAAGATGAACAGGAGGAAACGGAACTCAAATACCTCAGCGAAATCCGGGAAATCCGTGATAAAAACCCGGAGTTGTTCGCCCGTGTGAAACGCCTGCCTAAAAAGGCCCGTTCCACCCGCCTGATCGGCGAAACCGCCGCCCCCGCCCGGGTGCGGCCACCGGCGCTGCTGACTTATTTCCGCCAGGGTCGGCTTGACAAGTTCTATGTCACCGGCCCCGGCGACGCAGCCGCCGCCGAGCTTGATTTCATGTCCGCGGCGCGCCTCCTCAAGCCCGCTGAGGTGAAGGAACCGCTGCAGAAAATCGGCGGCGATTTTTACCGTCTGCTCGACAAAAACAAGGCCGCGTTTGAGGCCGCGACGAGCGCTGAGGCCGAGGAAGCCGCCTCCAGACCGGCCGGCGCCAACGACGCCTACATTCTCCGGCGCCTTCGCGCCCGTGAAATCCGGGGCTACGACGGCTTCACGGAAGAGGATGAAGCGTTCATCCAGCAGGTCATCGGGCACCTGTCGGACGGCGCCCTGCCAAGGAGCACGACCAGGAAAGTCGCCGGCGCTTTGCGCAGAGAGGCCGAACCGCTCAAGGTTCTGGGCATTCTGCGCCGTGATATACCGGAGCTGCTGCTGCAGCCCACTCGCGCCCAGCAGGCCGCCGGCACCGCCAGTCCGCGGGAAGTTATTCTTTCCTCCATGCTGCTGGAGGCACCATGAACCGTGAGCAGGCCCGCGGCCTCGTGCGGAAGACCTTTACCCAGTCCTTCGACAAGGGCCGGTTTGGGGAGTTCATCCAAAATCTACTTAGCCATGTCGATGGCGACAAAGCTTTCGGCTGCAACAGCCGGTATGTGAAGGACGCGTTCAAGAGCCACGTCCACCGGTATGAGCGCCTGGGAACCTACACCGCCCCGGACAACCGCAAGGCGGATATCCTCGTCGTTGAGCTTACCCATGGGTCCAAACTTACCCGCGCCCGTACCGCCCTGCGTAATTTTGTGGCCGATTATCTCAACGGGCGTGGCAAGAAAGATGCCGCCCTGGTCGGGTTTGTTTCGCCGTCGGAGGTCGCCTGGCGTTTTTCCTACGTCAAAATGGAATACGCGACTGTTGAAAAGCCATCGGGCGACATCGGTACTGAAACACGTTTGACCCCGGCCCGGCGCTTTTCGTACATTGTCGGCCCGGGCGAAAGCTGCCACACCGCGCAAACACGCTTCGTTGATCTTCTGCAAAACACGCAAACCGACCCGCAGCTGACGGAGATTGAAGAAGCCTTCAGCGTGGAGGCCGTTACCAAGGAATTCTTCGAACGGTACAAGGAGTTTTTCCTTGCGGTAAAAGTTGAACTCGACAAAATCGCGGCGGGCGATAAGACCGTGGGCGCGGAATTTGCCGCCCGGAAGGTCAGCACCATTGATTTTGCCAAGAAACTGATGGGCCAACTCGTCTTCCTCTATTTCCTCCAGAAAAAAGGCTGGCTCGGCGTGGCCAAAGACGCCCCCTGGGGCACCGGCCCGCATAATTTCCTGCGGAAGCTCGCCAGCGGCGATTATGGCCAACGGAAGAACTTTTTTAACGATGCGCTCGAACCGCTCTTTTACGATTCCCTGGCCACGGATCGCGGGCACGAGGCATTTTGCGAACAGTTCAATTGCCGTATCCCATTTCTGAATGGCGGCCTGTTTGAGCCGCTGAACAATTACGATTGGCGCAAAACCGAAATCCTGCTGCCCAACCGCCTGTTCACCAATACCGATACCGACCCCGCTGAAGAGGGCATCACCGGCACCGGTATCCTGGATGTGTTTGACCGTTACAACTTCACCGTCAATGAAGCCGAGCCGCTGGAAAAAGAAGTCGCCAT
>JAJYHU010000308.1 GCA_021784615.1 Acidobacteriota bacterium
TCCAACTGAGGAAGAGTTTCGGCCATAAGCCTCCTTATCCGCACGTCTCTATACGTTAGGATTAATAGCACAAAAAAAGAAACTCTTCAAATTCCCAACTTCTATGTCGCACACCCGAATTGTTCAGTGTACTGGACAACCGAGCCAAGATAAGTTATTGAATGTAAGCTTAACTAAGAACCACGCGAAAGTGGCGGAATTGGCAGACGCGCCAGACTTAGGATCTGGTCCCGCAAGGGGTGGGGGTTCGAGTCCCCCCTTTCGCACCAACTTTTCTGAATTCTCCCGTGCCATCCTCGGTTCATGAATTTTGTGTCGCAGCCGATTATAGAACAGACGCTGGCAATTGGCCTTGGCAGGGGTGACGAAAACACGGATGGTTTTCTGTCCTTGCAACCTCGGATTTTAGTACCTCGGTGCCATTGTCGTTTCTTGCGAACAGTGTTTAGATGGGTTCCGATGCTGGTAGAGAATCCTGCACGGTTGATGGGCGAGGGGAGGTTGCTATGGGGATGACGCATCTTGGGATGGTGGTGTTTCCCGCATTGACGGAAGTTTACAAGCTTTTAGCTGTTATCGTGGCGCTCTATTTTCCTGTGGCGATGCTCACTTGGCTCGCCATTGATAAACTGCACAAACCGCCTGATGACTGTGCCGAGGCTCGGCGCCAGCAAGCCTCCCGGGGCCGCGGATAGCGCACCCTCAGCCAGGACCCGCGGCGCTCGTCGCGGGGCACACCTGCTCTAAACAATTGCGACCGTTCACATGATCTGATGCCTGTTTGCCGTGATATGCAAGGCAAGGGACGTCCTCCTTTCCGATGTGATCCTTCAGGGTTTCCGCTCTGTTCAATCAGCCGCAGCATTCTTCTTTCCGCCAAAGTTCCCCCGCGTTTCCCGCTGATCGTGAGGACGCTTTCACCCGCTCATTGAACGAAGCGCAAGCCTGTGTTAACAATAAGGGTTCGATCAACGGCAGCGGCCCTGGCTGATCGGGACTCGTTCATTATGTTTGCTCTGGACCCAACCGGCGCAGGGAAGCCCTCTCCAGGCTGGAGGCAGACGGATGCCAACCTGTGCAAAGTGCGGAGCAGCTTTACCTGATCATGCGAACTTCTGCGCGTCCTGCGGCGCCCGCGCCGGGACGAACCAAGCGGGAACAACGGCGGGCGCGGGGGAAATCCCTTCCAACATTGCGGCCCTGCTGTGCTATATTCTGTGGCCGGTCGCCTGCGCCTTGTTCTTAATCCTGGGTCCGTATCGCACGGACAAATTCGTGCGTTTCCACGCCTATCAGGCTCTTTATTTGGGGCTATTCGGCATTGGCCTGGGGATTGCGCTCCGCATCCCGACGACAATTCTCAAGCTGATTCCGGTACTCGGCGGGATCTTGAACTTCCTGATATGGATTGTCTACGGAGCGGGCATTTTCGGGTTGCTGATTTTTGCTGTCGTCAAAGCCTATCGCGGCGAGCAATATCGGATTCCTGTGATTGGGATACTGGCGGCTCAAAAAGCGGAAAAATAGCGGTGATCCGGCGTGTTTCTGCCCGCCCGGAGGTTGATCGAAGCGTTCGAGACAATCGGGCCTGCGCTGCTTCCTGAGTCTTTTTTTCCGCTTTTCTCTTGACAATTTTCCGCTGGCAGAGCAATTTAGCAAATTCTACAAAGTTACCTCAGGCCTTCCGAGTTCGATGGGGCAGGGAGTGTTGGCAGGAACGAATGAACGTCCGTGTTTGTTTTCATAATCGGTGCTTTGACGGCGCATGCTCGGCAGCGGTGTTCTCTCGCTTTTACCGGGAGGTGATCGATTCCCAGGCGGAATTCCATTACCATGGTTTGCTGCACAGGGCGGGTCAGCTCTTCGAAGAGAACATTTTCGACGGCGATGAAAACGTTATCGTGGACTTCAAGTATTCCAGTTCTCCGCGCCTGACCTGGTGGTTTGATCATCATCAAAGCGCTTTTCTGACGGAAGCCGACGCTGAACATTTCAAGCAGGATACGAGCGGCAAGAAATTCTATGGACCGGATTTCCGGTCGTGCACCAAATTCATCGCTCACATCGCTGCTACCAAATTCAATTTCCACCCTGCGGATCTTGAGGAGCTGGTTTATTGGGCGGACTTGATTGACGGGGCGCAATACCCGGACCCCAGAATGGCCGTCGAGATGCGGGACCCTGCGACGCAGATCACCCTCGTGATTGAAGGGGCGGAGTCTCACGATTTTGCGGCCAGCCTGATCCCGGAGCTTCTCTCCAAGCCGCTCCAGGAAATTGCCGCGCTCCCCCATATTCGCTCGGCTTTTGAGCGGTTATACGAGAAACACTTGAAAACCATGGAAATCATCCGCAAGCGCGCGGAGCTTCAAGACCAGGTCGTTTATCTCGATATCGCCGATCAGGACTTTGAAGGCTTCAACAAATTCATTCCTTATTACCTGTTCCCCGAATCCGTCTACAACGTTGCCTTAAGCCAATCGAAGGAACGCATCAAGATCGCGGTGGGCAGCAACCCCTGGAATCCCATGCCGAAGGGCGCCAACCTGGCCTCCATCTGTGAGCAGTATGGCGGCGGCGGACACGCCAAGGTTGCCGCGATTTCATTGCCGCCCGGAGATCTTGACCGCGGGCGTGAGATCGCGTGTGAGATTGTGCGCGGGCTTCGGTCCACTCTCCGGTAAAATACCTTGTATTGATATCTGCAGTATGATTCACTCCGTTCGAGAGGCGTGGAAGGAGGGATTTCGCGGATTTGAGGGTTTTGGCACGACCATCCGGGCGGCTGGTCCGCGCATCCAAATCAAAAGATAGCCAATTGCTTTTAGAGGCAGGCGCCCCATGAATTTTCGGATGACTTTGCTCTTTTCTCTCATGACGTTTTTGAACCCCGCTTTGCTCGGCCAAGCGTCTCCGCCTGCCGCCGCGAGCCCGCAATCCTCAGCGGCCGCGCGGAATTCCTCGACCCACACGGTGCCCGCCGGAACCCTCCTCTATCTGCGGCTTGAAACGCCTGTCAGCACTACAAGTTCCCGGTTGCAGCAGGAAGTGAAAGCCCAGGTTGAGCGATCGGTGCTCGGGGCGGATGGGGTTGAAATTCCTTTGGGAGCCGTGGTGAGCGGGCGCATTGCCAAATTGATTCCATCTTCCAGTCCGACGGACCGGGCCAAGCTCCTCTTGCGGTTCGACTCTTTGCAGGCGCCCGGCGAGCCGCCGGTTCCCTTGGCGGGCCACGTGAGCGGGGTTGATAACGCCCGTGAGAAAGTCCTCTCCGATGGCATGATTGTGGGCGTGCTGGCGAGCGAGTTGCCCGTAACGATGCTCAATAGCGCGATCGCGAAACTGGGGAAGCCGGCTTCCGGCAACGCCCAGCAAACTCAGCAGAGTACCGGGAGTTGGCTGGGAAAAGGCGATACGTCCATCACCTATTCCGCCGGAACGGAATTCTTCCTGGTTCTGGACAAGCCCTTGACGCTTCACGGAACCTTTCGGCCTGCGTTCGCGCAGCAAATTCCCGCGGCTGTGAAGAATGCGGCGCTCCAACTTCTGGCCCATTCGCCCAAACGCGTTGCCAGCAAGAAGGGAAGCTTGGGCGGGGTTGTGAACCTGGTTCTTATCGGAAGCGAGCAGGAGATTCGCGCGGCCTTCCAGAAGGCAGGCTGGACCCATGCTGAAGAGGAAAAAGGAACGCCGCTCTGGAAAACCCTTCAGGCGGTGATCGTGGGCAAAGGCTATGACGCCGCGCCTATGTCAACCCTTTATGTCTACGGCCGGCCCGAGGACATGGCGTTTGAGAAGATGCTCAACACCTTTGCCATGCGCCATCACCTGCGCATCTGGAAAGCTCCGGCCACGACCCCCGGCGGAAGCCAACTGTGGCTGGCAGCGGCCGATCACGACAACGGCATTGACATTCATCCGGGCGTGGTTTCCCATGCCACCGATCCCCACGTCGACGACGAACGCGCTAAAGTGGGGGCTGACCTCGGCATGACGGGCCTGGTGGCGGCGGAAGAACTGGTGACTCCTCCTAATCCCTTGCATAACGGTTATACGGCCACCGGCGGCGCGTGGGAAACCGATGGTAAGGTTCTGGTGATTGAACTCAAGTCGCCATAGCGGTTTGTTGAATAATGTTGAAGGTTTGCCTTGGAGCCTGCTGAACGATAATATCCCCCTTCTTCGATTTTTGTGGACATTGCCACCCGGTCTGCGAAAACATGTTCTACATCGCAAGTTCTTGAATTCCGGCGCTATAATTCCCCCCTGTGGCAATCGCAGGGAGGCAGGCATGCCGGAGCAGTCCGTCCGTGCGGACACGGGCCGTTCCGAGATTCTCTTGTGCCGCCTGCTTGACTTGGGGAAAGGCCGTCCGATAGTTTGACTGGCGAACGCAGGAAACGAGCGCTCTGTGAAGAAAAAGAGTTATCGGCGATGGATCTGGTTGGGCGCGAGCACCGTTGTTCTGGGCCTGATCTTCTATAATCTCCGGCAAAATCCCGAATGGCGCCATTTTGATTGGGGCCGCCTGTGGCAGTCGCTGACGCATGCCCGGCCGGGCCTGCTGCTGCTGGCGATCGGGGCCGTTTACTTCACCTACCTGTTGCGCGCCTATCGCTGGAAGTTTTTCATGGCGCCCATGAAGAAGGCGTCGCTCTGGGTTCTGTTCGTGGGCCAGGTCCTGGGCTTCAGCGCAATTTATCTGGTGGGGCGGCCGGGGGAGTTTGTGCGGCCGGCCTACATTGCCAAGAAGGAATCCGTTCCGATTACTTCCATGGTGGCGGTCTGGCTGCTGGAGCGAATCTTCGACTCGATTTGCCTGGTCTTGCTGTTTTCGCTTGCGCTTTTCCTTGTCC
>JAJYHU010000119.1 GCA_021784615.1 Acidobacteriota bacterium
GTGGTCGGCGACGATTTCGGTGAGGAGCACCTGGAAGTGTTCCGGTTGCGATCGATTGAAACCAGCGGCCTTGAGCATGCTCCGGGAAAGACCTTCCGCTGGCACGGAGAATACCTGGGCGATATGAATGAGGCGCGGACGCTGGCCGTTCATTTGAATGTCTTCGAGAAATTCAGCCCGAAAATTCCGCCTTCGCACGTTTCAAGCGAGTTTGTGTTTCTCGGCAACATCGATCCGCGTCTGCAACTGCACGTGCGCCGGCAGCTTCCGGGAGCGCGGCTGGTCGCGTGCGATTCGATGAACTACTGGATTGAAGGAAGCCTCGGCCAGCTAAAAGAGACCCTCACCGCCGTTGATGCGCTGGTCATCAACGAGGGCGAGGCGCGCATGTTGTCGGGCCGCCAGAACCTTCGGCAAGCGGCGGCGGAAATCCAGAAGCTGGGCCCGCGCATCGTGGTCATCAAGCGCGGAGAATACGGCGTGGCGCTTTTTAACAACGGATCAATATTTTCTGCTCCCGCCTTTATGCTGGAGCACTTCAAAGACCCCACCGGCGCGGGCGACACGTTTGCGGGCGGCTTCATGGGGCATCTTGCCAAAAGCGGTGATTTTTCCGAAGGGAATCTTCGGCGAGCCGTTGCCTATGGCTCCGTCGTGGCCAGCTTTGCCGTTGAGGAATTCGGTCTCAAACGTCTCCTGGAACTCACGCCCCAGGCAATCGAAGCGCGCATGAGCGAGTTTATGCGCTTAACCCAACTTGATGTCTGACCGGCCCCACGCCGTTCCTTCCTCACGCGAGCCCCAACCTGTTCTTTCTCTCCGGCTGGCCCTGCCCGTCGCGGGTCTGATTCTCGCTGTCGCCTTGTCAAGCCTCGCCTGGTTCTACAGCGAGGGCCTCACGGACCTTTACGGCGACGCGCTGGCTCACATGGAGGGTGCAAGGCGGATATTTGATTCCCTGACACCCGGCATGGCCCAAATCGGAAGCGTCTGGCTTCCACTATTTCACCTTCTGGCCGCGCCTCTAGCGATCAACAATCATTTGTGGCGGACGGGTCTTGCGGGCAGCCTAATTTCCATCGCAGCGCTGTGCGGCGCCGCGTGGTTCCTGTTTCGACTGGGGTTTGAAATAAACGGCAGCATTGCGGCCGGGCTTGTCGCGCTGGCCGGGGTTTTGCTTTGCCCGAACATGCTCTACTTGGCGAGCACGCCCATGACGGAGCCGCTCGCCATCTTGTGGAGCGTTGTCACGGTTTATTGCCTGTTTCGGTTTCAGATGAGCGGCCGGACGCTCTGGGTTGTCGCGGCAGGCTGCGCAGCCTTCCTGGGAACCTTGACGCGATACGACGAATGGTACGTGCTGCCGTTTGCGGCCCTCTTTGTTTTCGCGGCGCGCAGGGATCGGTGTCGGATGCGTGTTCGCCGCGCGGTGCTGTTTTCCGTAATCGCGGGAGCGGGACCGGTGCTGTGGATCTTGCACAACGCTATACAGTTTGGCAATCCGCTGCAATTCTATAACGGCCCGGATTCCGCCATGGCCATTTACGCGAATCAGGTTGCCACCACAGCCTTCCGCTACCCGACCGACGGAAGTTTTCTCATTTCCGCGCGCTATTACCTGGAAGACTTGAAGCTGGTGATCGGCGCTTGGTCTTTGGAGCTTGCGGTTTTAGGCCTGATCGTGTGGCTGATCGACCGGCGGTTGCGCTCCAAGCGCGCTGCCGCCTTGCTGCTGCTTGTTCCGCTTCCGTTTTACGTGCAGGCCATGGCGAGCGCCGCCGTGGGACTTTACGTTCCCACTCTTGTGCCTTATTCCTACTATAATCTGCGCTATGGCCTGGAAATGTTGCCGGCAATTGCGCTGCTGCCGTCCTTTCTGGTTTCATCCGAATTGCCGCGGAAAGTTCGGATGGGCGTGCTGGCGGGTCTCATCCTGATTTTGGGAGCGCAGGGAGCATTTATGGCCCGCAAAGGAGCCGCCGCGCTGCCTGTGGTGACTGAAGCCATTCGGAATACTCCCTGCACAACCCCTGCTGACCGGACTCTGGTCCATTTTTTTGCGCGCAACTATGACGGGCAGACCATTTTGATGGAATCGGGCAAGTGGCCCTGCGTCGCCCCAAGCCTGGGGATTCCGTATCGGAAGATTCTCGATGCGAGCAACCGCAAGTATTGGCGCCAGTTGCCGCACGGGCCCCAGAAATGGGTGGAATGGATCGTGCGGGGAACTCGCGGGCCCGTCGATATGCTGATGCGTGCTTACCCGGATTCGTTCGGCGATTTTTTGCCGGTTTATCAAAAGACTTTTTCAAATCACCAGAGCATTATTATTTACCGGCGCAAGCCCGCATAGATTTTGCTTGACCCGTGCGGTGCTTAACCGTAAAACTACCTGCTTTGGCCGGGAGCGAGGCGTAAACCATGTTGAAGATAAAAACGATCGCGATTGCAAAGTTTCACGGTCTGGGGAATGACTTTATCGTCACCGATGGCCACGGCTTGCCGAGCGACCTCGCAGAGTTTGCGCGAGCCATTACCGACCGGCATACGGGGATCGGGGCCGACGGCTTGCTGGTTCTGCTCAAAGCCCGCAACGAAAGGAACCATGCCAGAGTTCGGTTTTTCAATGCCGACGGCAGCGAAGCGGAAATGTCCGGGAACGGCATCCGGTGCGCGGGCGCGGCCCTGATGAGTGAGAAGCGCTCCCGCCGCGTTCTGCGGATTGAAACAAGCGCGGGAGTCAAGGTGCTGGAGGTGGTTTCTTCCAAGCTGCCTGCAAAAAAAGGGGAGTGGACTTTCCGAGTCAACATGGGGAAACCCATTCTTGAACCCGAGCGCGTTCCTTTTAAGGCTGGAAGGAATTCGGCACCTGCCATTGCTTATCCGCTGAGAACACGGCAAGGCATTGTGGCAGCCACTGTAACTTCCATGGGAAACCCCCACTGTTCGATTTTCATTTCTGATTTTTCCGCCACGCCGTGGCAAACCCTGGGCCAGGAAATCGAATGCAGTCCTCTTTTCCCAAACCGGACGAACGTGGAATTCGTGCGCGTGATTTCGAGAAGCGAGATTGAGGTTCGGTACTGGGAGCGCGGCGTGGGAGAAACGATGTCTTCCGGGACCGGTTCCTGCGGCGCCGTGGTCGCTTCAATCCTCAACGGCTTGACTCGGCGGACGGTAAAAGTGCGCACGCTTGCCGGGAAGCTCGAAGTTTCCTGGCCCGAAGACGGAGATGTGCTTCTTACGGGGCCGGCGCGGATCATCGCGTGCGGAAACTATTATTCTGACCTTTAGATAAGTGGAAAGGTCTGCCGGCGCAGTCTGCGCAGGACCGCCTCTTATTTTTTCTCTGCTTCGCCCGTCATCGGAACAAAGCGGACCCCAAGCAACTCTTCCGGCTTGAATCCTTTTGCCGTTCGCCGGACTCGAACCAACGTTTGAACATCTTTCCCGACGGGAACAAGCAGCCGCCCGCCCGGCGCGAGCTGATCAAGCAGCGGTTGCGGAATGTGCCCGGGCGCGGCGGTCACGATGATCGCGTCAAACGGCGCTGCTTCCGGCCAGCCTTTGTAGCCGTCGCCGATCCGGACTTTGACGTTTGCGTACCCCAGACGCTGCAATCGCTCCGCAGCCTCCCTGCCGAGCGGCTCGACAATTTCAATCGAGTAAACGTCCTGAACAAGCAGCGAGAGAACAGCGGCTTGATAGCCTGAACCCGTGCCGATCTCAAGCACACGATCTTGCGGCCTTAACTTGAGCGCCTCTGTCATAAACCCCACCACGTAAGGCTGTGAAATCATCTGCGCGTAACCGATCGGCAACGGCGTGTCCTGGTAGGCGTGCGGTTGCATGACCATGGGCACAAAAAGATGGCGAGGCACTTTGCGCAGAGCATCGAGTACGCGGGCGTCGCGGACTCCGCGCGCCGCAATCTGTTGCCGCACCATTTTTTCTCTTGCCTTGCGCTGCGAAATTGGATCTTGAACGGCTGGTTCGGAGGCGGAACGGGCCTCTGTCCCGGCCTGAAAAATCGGGGCATGAAAAACGACAGGCCACAACAGGGGAAGCGCTACGGCAAACCAAACCACCCTTTGGGTAAGGGACTTGGTTCGCATAATGCACCTCTATTGCTATTTTACGCTGACGCGGACAAAAAACCGCATCTGTTCAGTGACAGAGCGATCAGGGCGCGAATGCCCGCCAAAGCCCAGGCATAGGGCGGCGCTGCCATGCTTTATTTAGACGCGATTCCGTTCTCCTAACACCTCACCCGCCTGACCCGGTATGATAGGCGCAAGCGTTTTTTAAGGGAGACAATCCCATGCCCACCAGCCTTCGACGCGAATTGACTGTGGTCAGTGCCACCGCGCTGGTGGTGTCCAACATGATCGGCGCCGGGATTTTTACCACCACGGGATTTCTTGCGGCTGACTTGGGCCATGTCTCGCTGGTGCTCGGGATCTGGGCGCTGGGCGGCGTCGTGGCGATGGCAGGCTGCCTGGTTTACGCCGAGCTGGGCGTTAATTTCCCTCGTTCCGGTGGCGAATATGTCTACCTCCGGGAGGCCTGGGGACCCGGCTGGGGATTTTTGAGCGGGTGGGTCTCATTCTTTGCCGGGTTTTCCGCGCCGATCGCGGCCGGCGCTTTAGCCGTCTCGGCTTACCTGAGTTTTTTCTTCCCGTCGCTTGCTCCTGGTTCCAGCAGCCAGCATGTTCCCGCCGGTTTTGAATGGCTGCACCTGGGCAACGGGCAGCTTCTTGCCGTGGCGGTCATTGCAGTTTTTGCAGTCGTCAACATCCTGGGCATAAAGCTGGCGGCAAACCTGCAGAACCTGCTGACCCTGCTGAAGC
>JAJYHU010000053.1 GCA_021784615.1 Acidobacteriota bacterium
GAGTATTAGGAGAAAGTGACGGAGATGAAGCAAAGGCTCTTTGCATGGCACCGGCCGTAGCCCGGTGCCGGTGACGGAGTGCGTGGCTCGTTCTGGAAAACCGGATATAATGGCAAATTAAGATTAGGTTCGACCTCCGATGACAATTCAAGCGGTTTATACACTTTCTAAGGACGATCCCGAAGCTCGCAAGTGGCTCAGCTTCTTCCATCGGCACGGCTATGCGCGGCTGAACCAACTGATCATTGAGCGAGTCTATTGGCTGGAGGGCGAGGCGGAAGTCGGGAATCTTCTACCGTTGTTCGTCAATCCTCTCTATCAAGTTGCGTCTGATCGCTCGCAGTTGAATCCGGAGAATGGCCCGGTTTTGGAAATTGCATACCGCCCGGCCGTAACGGATCCGGAAACTCCTTCGATCCTGGAGGCCGCGCGGGCTCTTGGCGAAAACAAGCTTGAGTTTGCGCGGCTTAGCCGACGCTATCAATTTTCAGGTCTTGAGGAAGCGGAAGCCCGAAAGCTTGCTTCGCGGTTTCTCTACAACAAGATTGTGGAACGCGTTCGTGAAGCTGGCGAGGTTTTTGAGACATTGCGCCCGTCAGGCGAGCCCGACGCTGTTGATCGGGTCTCGTTCGAGGGGCTCAGTGACCGCCAACTTGAAGCGCTTGCTTCCGAACGGTCGTGGTACGCGCCGATATCGCAGATGAAAGCGATTCAGGCTCACGAGCGCGCGCAAGGCCGCCGCCACACCGATGCTGAAATCGAGATTCTCGTGCAGAGTTGGAGCGACCACTGTTATCACACCACCTGGAAAAGCCTGGGACTGCTCAACCTGTTGAGCCAGGCCACTCGGCGCATCGCGCATCCGCTGGTGGTTTCATCCTTCAAGGACAATGCCGGCGGAATGGAGTTTTATGACGGATGGGTTGTCACCATCAAAGGCGAGACCCATAATTTCCCCAGCGCAATTGCTCCCTTTGGAGGCATTGCCACCAAACACGGCGGCGTGATCCGGGACACTTTAGGGTTTGGCAAGGGAGCGTATCCCATCGGTGGAACGACGGTCATGGGGACGATGGACCCGCGCATTGCTGACGAGGAAGTTCCCGTCGGAGCCCTGCACCCGCAGATGATTCTGACGGAATCCATCCGGGCGACCGCTTATTACATGAATCCCATGGGCATTCCCATGATGCACCCCGTCTATCGCTGCCATCCGGGTTATCCAAAATGCTTTGCGCTGGGGCATTCGATTGGCTTAATCCCCGCGAAGTACGCCTTGAAGGATTCGTCCGAACCGGGCGACATTGCTTTGCTGGTGGGCGGCGAAACCGGCCGGGATGGCATTCACGGCGCGACGGCGAGTTCTACCGGGATGACGGGCCGGACGCTCGAAAAAGAGTTCGCAGCCGTGCAGATTGGCCATCCTATTACGGAGCGCCGTTTTACCTCCGCCATTCCTGTTCTGCGTGATTCCGGATGCATTCGCGCAGTCACGGACCTCGGGGCGGGTGGCATATCATCGGCGGCAGGTGAAATCGGCGGTGAAACCGGCATCGAGCTTGATCTTGACCTCGTGCCTTTGAAAGACGCCAGCCTGACCGCATGGGAAATTCTCCTTTCAGAATCGCAGGAGCGGATGCTGATTGTTGTTCCGCCCGAAAAACTTCAGCAGGCAGTGGAAATTCTGGATCGTTACGAAGTATCCCACGCCTCTATCGGAAGTTTTACCTCCAACCAGAGACTTCAGGCCACTTGGCGGGGAGAGCAGGTGGTTGATCTGGAAATGTCATTCCTGTGGGAGGGCTGTCCCATCGATCCTGTTTCGGCTTCCGAGCCGCGGCGGACTTTACCTGCCATCGATATTTCGGAGCCGTGCTCGCAGGACCACTGGGAGAGTGCGATCGAGAAAGTCCTTTCACATTACCACTGCGCCGACCAGAGTGGCGCCGGCGCCCGCTTTGACACGACCGTACAGGGTCGGACGGTGGTGGGTCCGTACGGAGGGCGAAACGATCGCATGCCAACCAACCTGTCGGTTCTGGCGCCGCTTCGGGACAAACCTTACGGTGTTGTCACAACTCTTGCCTTCAATCCATTTTACGGTGAAATCAATCCAGAGTTGCTGGCGCGGCTCATGATGATTGAGGCCGTTACGAAGGCCGTCGTGGCGGGTACAGACTATCGGAACATGGTTCTTTGTGACAACTTCTATACGCCCCGCATCACACCGGAGATTGCCTGGGACTTGACGCGCATGGTCGAAGCCATTGCCGACCTTTCGGTCGCGACGGGCATTCCTTTCATATCCGGCAAGGATTCCAGTTCTGGAACGTTTGAAGCCGGGAGCGAAAAGATTAATGTCCCCATGACGCTCGCTGTGGCCGCGATGGGCAAAGTTCCTGATGTTGCGAAGATCGTGACCAAGGAATTCAAGCGGGCAGGGAACAAGCTTGTTTTGCTTGGACCGGCCCGCCCAGAATTGCTTGGGGGAAGTGTTTATGCGGACACGTTCGGCCAGCGGGGCAGCGGCCTGTTCGATCCTGGCGACGCTGCGGCGGTTCGCTGCGTCTGGGACAAGGCGATTGAGTTTCACGCTGAAGGCCAATACGTTTCCGGCTCCGCTATCGCCGAGGGAGGAATGCTGCTGCGGATTTTTGAAGCGACTATGGGATCAGGACTGGGAGCAAAGATTGAATTTGATGCGCAGACGCCCGGCCGCCGTGACGGCTGGCTGTTTGGTGAGTTTATCGGCTCAATGCTGCTGGAAATTCCGCCGGAAGCTGCGCAAACGCTCTCTCGCCTGAAGGTCTCGCACCAAATCATCGGCCAAGTCATCGCCGAGCCGCTGATCGTTTTTGCCGAAGGCGGAAAGGTGATTTTCCAACAGGCTGCTTCTCGGCTTGAATCTTTATGGGGCCAAACTTTCCGTGAGGTACTGGAATAACCATGGCTTCGATTGCGGTTCTCTATGCTCCGGGCACGAATTGCCATGAAGAGACGGCGGCCGCCGTTGAGCGCGCCGGCGGTGAAAGCGCTCTGGTGCATTTGCAATATCTCCTACAGGGCCGCAGCCATCTGATGGATTATCATGCTGCGATCGTGCCGGGCGGCTTTTCTTACGGCGACCATCTTGGGGCCGGCAGGATATTTGCCACAATGCTTGTGGCCAAACTGCGGGGCCAACTGGCGGAATTCCTCGATGCCAAACGCCCGATCCTCGGCATCTGCAACGGTTTTCAAATCCTCGCGGAAGCCGGGATTCTTCCGAGACGCCAGCCGGGAACCCGCGCCATGGCTCTGGTGGAAAATCAGTCTTCGCGTTTTGAAGACCGCCGAGTACGCCTGCTTGTGTCGCAAGAAAAGTCCATGTGGACGGAGGGCCTTGAGGGAATGATTCTGCGCATGCCCAGCGCGCACGGCGAGGGCCGCGCGGTGATTCCCGAAAGCGGGCATCGAACTCTTTTTCAATTCACGGACGCCCAAGGTAACCCCACCATGGAATATCCTGACAATCCTAGCGGTTCACCGGATGCGGTAGCGGGCGTTACCGATGAAACGGGCCTGGTACTTGGCCTAATGCCTCACCCCGAACGGGCCTCGATGCCTTCTCACTATTCCCAGGACGGCCTAAAGCTCTTTCAGAATTTGGTCCGCTGGCTGAAGCGGTGATGCCGGACTTTCGGCGCTCCAGATAGAAATCGTAGGCACCAAAAGAAGAGGTTTCAACCTTTAATCTATCCCTCTTTATCGTACATACGGTGCGGCGCCTTCGCGCGGCGAAAGCCGCACAAAACCGGCGCGCTAGCGGTTCTTCCAAATCGGTTTGCGCTTCTCAATAAGTGCGCGAAGACCCTCCTGGGAATCTTCGAGTTCAAACAGTTGGTTGAGGTAGATATCCTGCGAGCGTTTGAGGGCTTCTGGGAAAGGCATCCATGTCCCGTTGAAGATAACCCTTTTAAGCAGTCTCAGGACCGGTCCGCTTTCATCACAAATGCGCTGAGCCAATGCGTCCACGGTCTCCCGCAGTTGGCTTTGGGGCACAACGCGATTCACGAGGCCCATTTCAAGCCCCATGCGGGCGTTGATCGGCTCGCCGGTTAGCAGAAATTCCATGGCGCGCCGCGGCCCAATGACGCGCGGATAAACCACCGCACCGAAAGGCGGAAACACTCCCAGCTTGATTTCCGGTTGGCGGAACACCGCTTCCTCTGTAGCAATCACCAGATCGCAGAAGGCCGCGAGTTCGCTGCCCGCGCCCGACGCTACTCCCTCCACAACGCCCATGACGGGAATGCAAGCCTCCAGCATAACCCTGAAAATCGAGTGAAATGCGTCCATGATCTGGAAAACAAGTTGGGTGGTATACCCCTCCGCGCCAAGACCCAGCGAGAAGTAACCTGCGCACTCGGACGAGGCATCAAGCAGGATCAGCCGAATATCGTCCCGGTTATTCAGGCTCTCGATCGCCGCGACCATTTCGTTAAGCATTTCAATGTTCAGGATGTTTTGCGGGGCGCGGTTCATGGTGAGATGGGCAACGGGTCCCGCGCCGTCCCACCGGATGAACTTGAATCGATTTTCTTCCGCGTTACCGGCGGCTTCGAGGCTCGCCTGGTGAGAGCTTGCATCGGGCATGTCTGTCTCCTAAAACGGGGCCTTTAGACCTGCATCTTTCAAGCTATTGATCGGCCGTTCTGTGGGCGGACTTCAACGTGCCCGTCCGGAAATGGAAGCTTCGTAGTATTT
Source organism: Acidobacteriota bacterium (assembly GCA_021784615.1). Lineage (GTDB taxonomy): Bacteria > Acidobacteriota > Terriglobia > UBA7540 > UBA7540 > JAMCXS01. The sequence goes on from JAJYHU010000053.1 coordinate 4,747, forward strand.
CCACTCGAAGGGCGGCGGCTACTTGACCTTCAAGCGCGGGCTTGACACCCGCTCGTCCGCCGTGGGGTAATGATTCTGGACTGCAATCGAGAAGGGAG
>JAJYHU010000130.1 GCA_021784615.1 Acidobacteriota bacterium
GGGGGAACGGGACTACTTTGAGTTCACGGCGTTGCGCCGCAAGGCCGTGAGAGTCGGCGGCGTTGGTTTGTACCTAAGGAAAACCAACGTGAAACATCACCGCTTCAATGTGGACTTGATGGTGGATGACGTCTGGCTCGAGAAAAAGGACCGAACCATCAACGAACCTGTTTTCTTCAGCATGGGAGGTTCGCGGAGCTTTTGTGAACTGGTCGTCAACCGCGTGGACAAAGGCAGGATAACCGGCTATATCAGCACTCCCAAGGGCGCCACCGAGATGGCTTCCCGCATGGAAGGAGCGCGGTAAGGCCCGCTAAGCGCCGACGTATTTTGCGTAAAGCCCGCGGGCCACGGCCGCATCCTGAGTGCCCTTGATAATCGCTCTGCCGTCAGGGAAGACGGTAAGCTCATAAGGCTCCAAAGCGAATTTCAGCAGAAAGTCGTTGGCCTTGACGGGGCCAAACTGTTCCAGGCGCGCCTTCAGCAATTTCAAATCCAGTCCGCGTGAATCGCGCTGGTGAATCTGGACGGAATTTCTTCCGCACATCGTGACGTGCGCCGCGCCGCCTTCTTCCAGGTGGGCGAAGGTTCTCGCGCCGCAAACCCGGCAGCCGGGATCGATCGGCGGCTTCACTTGCTGCGCGCGGTTCCTCCAGACGTCGAAAGCAAACAGCGTCCCGTGCAGTTCCGATTCCCGCCCCAGCAGCAGCTTGAGCGCTTCCGTCACCTGGATGGACGATGCCCAGCCCACGGCGGGCCCGATGATGCCGGCTGTATCGCAAGTTTCGTGCAGGCCTTGGGGCGGCGATGGATAGACGCAGGCCAGGCACGGTCCGCGCCCGGGCAGGATGGTCATGGTCAGCGCGGAACTGGCCACAACGGCGCCGTAAATCCATGGGATGCCCAGTTTGACGGCAGCATCGTTCATCAGGTAGCGCGTTTCAAAGTTGTCGGTGCCGTCCAGAATAACGTCGCAACCCCGCACCAGTTCTTCAATGTTGCGGCTGGTTACGTCCGCCACCACGCCTTCCACTTGAACGCCGGAATTGATGGCCCGCAGTTTGCGCTCCGCCGCTACGGCCTTGGGAAGGTTTTCGGCGGCATCGTGCTCGTCAAAAAGCCACTGCCGCTGCAGGTTGCTCTCTTCGACGAAGTCGCGGTCGATAATGCGCAACGCGCCCACTCCGGCCCGCACCAGTACGTTGGCTTGCGCCGCGCCGAGCGCGCCGCAGCCCACCAGCACCGCCTTTGAGGCCAGCAGCTTCTCCTGCCCTTCCGGGCCAATCGGCCGGAAAAGAATCTGACGAGAATACTTGTCCATATTCATGGCTTGAAACTTATCACTTCCATTATAACTCCCGGAAGCTCCGGCGGAGGACCGGGAGGGTGGTGGCTCAGTTTAACGTAGCGCCGACCTTCAGGTCGGCATTTTGGAGCAGTGCGAGCTAAAGCCTGGAGCTACAAAGGTAAAATGCTCCGCGACCACCCGGAAAATCGGATTGAATTCCTCGCACTCCTTTGTTAATCTCCGGTCACGTTTCAACTCGATGCCGAAAGGGAATCCAAAGTGTCACGACGGCGGATAGGTTCGCTCGCGCTTCTGGCCATGAGTCTGTTTCTTTCCTCCTGCGGCAGAGGAACAGGTTCGCATAGATTGAAAGCCAGGTACGTTGACTCCCTGATCAAGGTATTTCCGGCTGACGCCCCGGGCGCGGGCCGCCTGGCTTCCGCCGAGTTCATTGCGGCCCGCAACCAGCACGTCAACCTTCAGATTGCGCTGCGTTCGGCGCAGCCCATCGCCGGGCTGTCCGCGCGTCTTGAGCCGCCGAAGGACGGCCAAGGAGACATAATCGTCGATTCCGATGTTAGCCTCCGGCAAGTCGGTTACGTGGTTGTCGGCTCCCACACGCCCCATTCGCCCTCGGATGAACTGGTAGGCGCGGCGCCCGGCTGGTATCCCGACGCGCTGCTGCCCCTTCCGCTCGATCTTGAGGCGAACCGCACCCATTCCCTCTGGGTTGAGATTCACGTGCCGTTGAGCGCTCCGCCGGGCGTTTATCGGGGCGCCGTCGATATTGGCAATAACCAGCAGACCCTGGCGCGACTTCCCTTCCGCCTGACGGTCGCGGCGGCCGTGGTTCCCGTGAAGCGGTCGCTTGACGTCACCAACTGGTTTTCGCTTGGCGACGCGATATCGCGGCAGTTCTTCGGCGTCGCGGCCTTTTCCGCCGGCTGGTGGAAGCTGGTCGGAAATGTGGCCCGGGTTTTTGCCGCGCATCGCCAGAACGTGGTGTTCACTCCGCTGATGGAACTGATCCAGCCGAAAGTCGCAGGCGGCAGGCTGCGCTACGACTTCAGCAACTTTGACCGCTGGGTGGAAACCTTCCAGGCGGCCGGCGTCACCTACGTCGAGGGAAGCCATCTGCTGACGCGCTCCTACTACTCGGCGCCGCTGGGCGTCCCGATTTTTCAGCGCAAAGGCAACGAGGTCGTCACTGAAACGCTGCCGCCCGATTCGCCCCAAGCCAGCCGCTTCCTGGCCGGCTTCCTCTCGGCGCTCAACCGGCACCTCCAAAGGAAAGGTTGGAAGCCGATCTACTTCCAGCACGTTCTCGACGAAGCTCACGGAAATGAGATTCCTTCTTACGGCAGAATTGCGGCCCAGGTTCGCCGCTATATGCCGGGCGTCAAAACCATTGACGCAATCGACGCCGAGCATATCCCGGAGACCATCCGGCGCGATTGCGACATCTGGGTGCCGCAGCTGGGCCGGTTTGACAACAACGTGAACCTGCTGGAGCAAAGGATCGCGAGCGGCCACCCCGTCTGGTATTACACCTGCCTCTATCCGCAAAAGCGATACATCAACCGCCTGATGGATTTCCCGCTGATCAAGACGCGCCTGCTCGCCTGGCTCGACTTCCGCTACGGCTTCACGGGCTTTCTGCACTGGGGAGGAAATTCCTGGACGCCCAAACCCCTGCTGGACACCCAGCCCGTGATCAACAACAACACCCAGCTTCTGCCTTCCGGCGACGCGTTCATCTATTATCCCGACCGCAAGCGGATGACTTTCGCGAGTTCGATCCGCATGGAAACCTTCCTCGCCGGGATTGAAGACTATGAGTTGCTGCATCAACTTCAGGCCAAGCGCCCCGCCCAGGCAAAGAGACTGGCAGCGAGGGCAATCTCATCTTTCACGGACTATGTTCGGGACCCGGTGGCGTTCCGGAAGATTGAAAGCGAGCTGATCGCCGCCGCCTCAAAAAGCCGGGCGGGTAACGGTGGAAAGTAACCGCGTGTTTGCCTCAAAAGAGGCGAGGGGCGCGTGGCGGGATATGAGGTCTAATTCCCGGTTTTTCTTCGGTTCGTTTTTAGCGCCTTTATTTATTTTCAATAACTTAGCTAGCTTCGTTTTCGGTTCGTTTTCGGTTCGTTTTGGCTGTTTTTTCCACAGCCCCCTTTTAGAATCAACAGCTTCCTAGCTTCGTTTTGCAAAAAAAGAATTCTTTTTTTTCTGCTTTCACGGTCTTAAAACAAAATTCTCTCTTTTCCAGCAACGCAACCTCTTCATCCGGCGCCGGCCCACAGTCCGGCAATGACTACAACCCTAGCATATCCCAGTGCGTTTTGTCAAGGGAATTCCGCGCCTCCGGCAGCGCCGGCTTTGCGACCCGCTGCGCCCCGCCCTTGCGCTGCGGTATATAATGCGCTGAGGGAGCGCGTTGAGGATGACTTTCCGGACGGGCAGCAAGCAAGTAGCGCATCAGTCCTCCGGGGTTGAGGTCCGCGGGTGTTCGGTGTTTGTGTTCACAGAAAAGCCGCAGACCGCAATTTCGGCGGTCTGCGCTACCAGCTTGCTGGGAGGTATCCGGAATGCAAATAAGGAGACCCGACGTTAGGACGAGCGTGGATTTGAGCATTTATGGCCGAGGCCTTGATTTCGACCTATTATCACGGGAGTTGCGAGTCACGCCCTCAAGCACACACAGGACCGGTGACACGATGCGATCCGGCAATCCATTCCCTCACGATCTGTGGTCCCTCGGGTCGCCGCTTCCGCGCAGCGAGCCTCTTAATTCACACCTCCTGTGGCTTAAGGCCGTGCTGGTGCCGCATTCGGACTTCATAAAGCTGGTCAAGCAAGGCGCAAGGGTTGTGGTCCATTGCTGGGTGCAGGCGGACGCCGATGAGTTTGAATTCAGCGTCTCACCCGAGGCTCTGAGTGTGTTTATTGAGGTAGGACTTCCTTGGGGCATTTCGGCGATAATCTTTGGTGCAGGGCAGCCGCAGCAACCCTTTTCTGGGGGGTTTAATGAGTAGCACCAAGTATCAAACCTGCCGCCTGGAGTGCAAGGTACGCCTGTTCATTTCGGGGCCGAGTTCCGAGGTCGATTCAATTGGTCAGAGGTTGGGCGCGGCGATGGTAGAGTCCGCCATGGGTAGCAAAGCAAGGGAGGGTGATCAAACCACGCAGGTGCGTGCGGCGTGGGTGCTGGAATCTCCGCTGTCTCTAGAAACCGCAATTGAGTCGCATCTAAGGTGGGTCCAACAGGCTATAACTCCATACCGTGACTTCCTTGGGAGGCTAGCAGCGAAGGGGTATCTACGGGTACATTGCGACATCCACTCGGAGACGGACCAGTGTGGGTTTGAAATCTCACCAGATCTCCTGTCCACATTCGTCGAGCTTGGCATCCCACTGGAAGGCCGCGTGCACCTGTGACGAGGCGGGCAAGCGGGTAGCAAGTAGCGCATCAGAGTCTCGGTTCTCAGAGACTCTGCGGTTTCTGAGGGTTGTTAATTGCTTTGCGGGGCGATATGCTGGGCGCGTG
>JAJYHU010000074.1 GCA_021784615.1 Acidobacteriota bacterium
TTCCGATCTCAACGATCAATACGCCCAACTGAAGCTGCGGCTAACCGAGGAACGCCTCGACTTCAAAGTCGCGGACGATTACTACCTGGGCAAATCCCGCCTCGAGCGAAATCTGCTGCAGATTTCAGATTCAAAATTCAAAGTGTTAATCCTGCCGCCGATGTCCACCACCCGCCGCTCCACAGCCGAACGCGTCCGGGATTTCTTCAAGGCGGGCGGCACGGTCATCGCTCTGCGCCGGCTCCCAACCACTTCCACGGAATCCGGCCGGGATGATCAAACGCTGAAAGCCATATGGGAGAAAACGTTTGATACTCGCCCCACCGTGGAGGCTTTTCGATTAAAGGAAAATGCCCGCGGTGGACGAGCCTACTTTGTGCCGGGATCTGTTCCAAACCTGGTGGAAGCTCTTCGTGAAGCGGCCAGCCCGGACGTTGAAGTGGCGGAAGGACCGGCGGACCATCTTTATGCCCTGCACAAAATCAAAGAAGGCGTCCATCTCTACTGGATCGTCAACGACACGCCCGCGGCCCGCACGAACGTCTTGCGCCTTCGCGCCCAAGGCCGGCCCGAACGCTGGAACGCGCATAACGCGGAAAGAACTCCGGTCTTCTATCAGTCTCTGGAAGACAGGACGGCCGTCCGGTTGTCGCTCGGTCCATGGGACGCCGCCTATATTGCCTTTGACGCCGAAGGTCCGGAACAGCCCTTGGCGCTGAAGTCTACGAATTTTGACGAGATTTACATCACCGGCCACAAGGATAATGAAGTGGCGATTCGCGGGCAGGCAATTGTCACGGACAATCACCCGCTGGTTGCGGTCCTAAGCAAAGGCGGGAAACGGTTTGAGGGCGCTTATCAACCTCCCGACATAAAGCCCCTGGAAGTTACGGGCAACTGGGATGTCGCGATTGAAGGTTCATCCATCCTCTTGCCGTACGCTCTTGCCGCTGATGATCCGCAAGATCGCGGAATGCGTGGGCGATGGTACGCGCGGAAAGACGACCGGCCTCAATGGAATGCGCTGTGGCTTTCGCCGATGAACCATGCCATTCGAGGGTGGAATGTAATTGGCCCGTTCCCTAACCCGCAAGACAGGGGCCTCGAAGAAACCTACCCCGTCGAGCAAGAGATCGACTACAGCGCGGTTTACGCAGGTGAAGGCAACCGGCAACTTCACTGGCTCCAGGTGAATGCCGCTGACTATAGATATGAACATCCGTCGCATGGGTGGAGCCTGGGGACGGTAACCATCGCCGGCGGGCCGTACGCCTCTGGCAGTTATATCGTCGATTACGGAGAGCCTCTCCGGTTCTCGCCGCCCCAGGGGACTGTGTTTGCCCAGACCAACGTCTATAGTCCGGAGGAGACTGACGCCGTAATCGTCCTCGCAACATCCAGCCCTAGAGCGGCTTTCATGGACGGCGCTAAAGTTTATTCGCGCTGGCTCCGGCCTTTGTATAACAGCCTGACAGACGGCTTTGCCGCTCGCGTGCCCATTCGGTTGCATGCGGGCTGGAACAGCCTGCTTTTGAAATTTCTTCACAATGCGGAAAACCCGACCGGACCCAAGTTCACCTGCCGGGTGGAGCGCCCGGATGGAACCTATCGACGGCCTAATCGCAGCGGCACGGATCATGAACGACCCGCGCCGCCAAGTTCCCTCCGGCTTCCGGTGGCTCAAATTCCCGGCGTCGCCACTGGCGTCGGCATTAAAAGTCCCGCCGATAAAGTCGCCATGGTTGGCCTTCGTCGATGGCAAACAAGTTGGCGCAAGCCCTGTGATCTCCTTGCCCAAAGGAACCAAAAACGTCGTGCTGCGCGTGGCCTCCGGCGAGCATCTTGAGTCTCCCTTCGCTTTTTCGACGACTTCGGCTTCTTTGCCGCTCGGAACCTGGAAAACTCCAGGCCTTGAATACTTCTCCGGCCGCATGATTTATGAAAAAGACATCTCTGTCCCTGCAAGCCTCCTGGCCGAGCGCGTTCTGCTGGATTGCGGCGAGGTCGGAGTCGTGGCAGAAGCTTGGATTAACGGCAACCCTGCGGGGTCCCGTCCGTGGGCGCCGTATATCTTTGAAGCTACCGGCCACCTTCACGCAGGCGTGAACCGGATCAAGGTCCGGGTGGCCAACACCGCAGCCAACGCGCGTGCCGTCGGCGAAGATCACAACATCCTCAAGAACATCGACCGCGATGGTTGGCTCGGGCCTGTGCGTCTGGTCCCCTACGTTGACCGGGAAGTCCGCTGCCATCCTGTCTGAAAAAAGCCCCACCGGGCGAAGTAAACCCACTGCCTCGGATCAACCGCCCCACCACCCATACAAGCGCAGGCAAGCCTCAACCCTTGACAGAAAGTATCTAATGTTATAAATTAGCACTCGTCAACTGAGAGTGCTAATTGGGGTAACGCTTGTCTGTTATAATAAATGCTTTCGTTTCAATACGCTGCAAAATACAGGTGGAATTCGTTTGGCGTCCCTCCTATGAGGGTGTTCGGGGCGGGCTGGCTTTAAACGGATTACACTTGGAAAAATGGAAAGGAGAAGTTGAACATGAAGTTAAGGCCATTGCATGACCGAATCTTGATCAAGCGGGTAGAAGAGAAGGAAACCGTGAAAGGCGGAATCATTATTCCGGACACGGCCAAGGAAAAACCCCAGGAAGGAGAAGTTGTCGCCGTCGGAACCGGAAAGAAAACCGAAGACGGAAAGATCATCCCCCTGGATGTGAAAGCTGGCGATCGTGTTCTGTTCGGGAAGTATTCCGGAAACGACATCAAAATCGATGATCAGGAATATCTGATCCTGCGCGAAGACGAGATTCTCGGCGTACTTGAGGCAGCAAAAAGCGCCGCCGGAAGCAAGAAGTAACTGGTTTCAAGAGATCGGCAACAAATCGCAGTGAAAATTTTAGAGACCGCTAACAGGCCTGTGAGCCGCAGGGCGGGAAATTTGGAGGAATTTAAAGATGGCGAATGCAAAGCAAATTGTACATGGCGAAGAGAGCCGCCAGGCGATTCTCCGGGGAGTGAATAAACTGGCGGACGCCGTGAAAGTCACGTTGGGCCCGAAAGGACGCAACGTGGTTCTCGACAAGAAGTTCGGTTCACCCACAATCACCAAAGACGGCGTGACCGTGGCCAAGGAAATCGAGCTGCCGGATGCAATGGAAAACATGGGAGCCCAGATGGTGCGGGAAGTCGCTTCCAAAACTTCCGACGTGGCGGGAGATGGAACCACCACCGCAACCGTCCTGGCACAAGCAATTTTCCGCGAAGGAGTCAAGAACGTCGCGGCGGGCGCCAATCCCATGGCGATCAAGCGCGGCATCGAAGCCGCCGTCCGCAGCATCTGCGGCTACGACGAAACGGCGAAGGATGGCTCCAGAAAGCATATAAAGGGCGACCTCGAAAAGATTTCAAAACCTGTCGAGGGCTCCATGATCGCCCAGGTCGGGGCGGTTTCGGCCAATAACGATTTCACGATCGGCACGATCATTGCCGAAGCCATGAAGAAGGTCGGCAAGGATGGCGTGATCACGGTGGAAGAATCCAAAACGATGGAAACAGAGCTTGAAGTCGTTGAGGGTATGCAGTTCGACCGCGGCTATCTGTCGCCTTATTTCGTGACGGACCCGGAGCGCATGGAGTGCGCGCTTGAGAATCCCCTGGTCCTTATCCATGAGAAGAAGATCAGTTCGATGAAAGATCTGCTTCCCTTGCTCGAACAGATTGCCAAGTCCGGCAAGCCCCTGGTCATCATCGCGGAAGAAGTCGAAGGCGAAGCCCTGGCCACTCTGGTGGTCAACAAGCTGCGCGGAACCTTGCAGTGCTGCGCGGTGAAGGCTCCGGGCTTCGGAGACCGCCGCAAGGCGATGCTCGAAGACATCGCGATCCTGACGGGCGGCAAGGCTATCACCGAAGACCTCGGCATCAAGCTCGAGAATGTGAAGCTGGAAGACCTTGGCAAAGCCCGCAAGGTCACCATTGACAAGGACAACACGACCATCGTCGAAGGCTCGGGCAGAAGCGACGCCATCGAAGGCCGGGTCAAGCAAATGCGTGCGCAGATCGAGGAAACAACTTCGGACTACGACCGCGAGAAGCTGCAAGAGCGGCTGGCCAAGTTGGTCGGCGGCGTTGCCCAAATCAAGGTGGGCGCGGCGACCGAAACCGAAATGAAAGAAAAGAAAGCTCGCGTTGAAGACGCCATGCACGCCACCAAAGCGGCAGTCGAGGAAGGCATCGTGCCGGGAGGCGGCGTTGCTCTGCTCCGTTCCATTGCGGCGCTCGACAAGCTCAAGGCGCAGGAAGACGAGCAGATCGGCATCAACATCGTGAAGCGGGCGCTCGAAGAGCCCGTCCGCTTGATTGCAACAAACGCCGGATGGGAAGGCGCCGTGGTTGTGGAAAAGGTCCGGGCCAACTCGAACGCCCACTTCGGCTTCAACGCCCAGACGGAAACCTTCGGGGATCTGGTCGAGGCCGGCGTGATTGACCCCACCAAGGTCACCCGCACCGCTCTCCAGAACGCTGCCTCCATTGCCTCATTGCTGCTCACCACCGAGGCGCTGGTCAGCGAGATTCCGGAAAAGGAAGATAAGTCTCCCGCCATGCCTCCGGGAGGCGGCATGGGCGGCGGCATGTACTAAAAAGCAGCCTCAAAAAGTAAAGCCGGGAGCCAGTGCGGACCCGGCAGCATTAAAAAAGGCGGGGACCCGTTCCCCGCCTTTTTTATTTCAGGCATCTTCATTTGAGTTGTCAGCGGTTCACTTGAAGGCGGAGGGTTTTGCCGGAGCCACACCCGCAAGTTTCAAC
>JAJYHU010000139.1 GCA_021784615.1 Acidobacteriota bacterium
TCAACGCCGAAACTGAAAACTTAGCCAGGGTGCTTCCCATGGCCTCCTTGACAACACGGTAGACGCCGCCGCGCACGAACATGCTGCAGCTTTCTATGTAGATGGAGCGAACGCCATACGAAAACAACATGATGGCCAGGATGAACCAGGGTGCGGACTTACCAATCGCCTGTTCGGCGATGCCGCCGGCGTAAAAGGCCGATGAGCCAAGGTCGTTCAGGACAATGGCCGCAGCGCGCCAGAAAGAAATAAACGTCAGCATGGCCGTGGTGGCCACTATGACGCGGGGCAGCGTTACGGTGCGCTTGGAGCCTTCAGATTGTGGTGGGGGATGGGTTGCCATCGGTGGGTGTCGTACTATATCGCTCTACCGAGCCCTTGACCTGAATCGTAGTTCGACATAACAAATCCTTGTTCCAGAGAAGTTCGCTATCTTCTCACAACTGCTCGCTTGATGGGAAGCCCTTTTTCCTGCCCCGTGTTATATCGTCCAGAATCAAATAGATAGACTGTAGAAAGAAGCCCAGAGTTTCGCTCGGTAAACACAACGCTTGCTTTGACGCCGGTGGCATAGGGTTATTGTAAGGAGGAAGTTCGCAAAATAATCAGCCCGGCGAACGTTACTTTTTGATTAGGCTGCAAGCGGCATAAAGGGGACTTTGGATCTTAGAGCTTTTCCCTAATTCAATTTTTCCGGGAATTGCCCGTGCTTAGGGTACGCATCCCGTTGACGGACCTAATCATGGCTGATATATTTTCACTCCGAGGTGACGTATGCGAGAACGAAAAGTTGGTTTGCTGACCTTCTCAGATGGTCGAAAATTCGCGCACGATATGTTGCGCGAGATGAATTTGGATTTTCAGAAGAAATTTCGGGAGCGACTTGAATCCACCGGCGAGTATGAGGTAGTGGCCGGTGAGGAGATTGTCTGGCATCCGGAAGTTGCCAAGCGTGAGGGCCGCCGCCTGCTTGAAGCCGGCGTCGAAGCGACAATCCTCAATTATGCCGTCTGGTGTTTCCCGCACCTGACGATGATTGCCACGGAGTTTGCTCCAGGCCCTTACTTGATGTTTTCCAACATCAATCCCGCCTACCCCGGCATGGTAGGAATGCTGGCGGCGGCCGGCGGGATGGACCAGGTGGGCCGCCATCATCACCGCGTCCAGGGTGACATCGGCGATGACGCCGTTTTCGACAAAGTGCAGAAGTTCCTGCGCGCCGCCGTTGCGGTTAGCCGGCTCAAAGGAGAAAGTTTCGGCCTGTATGGAGGCCGGCCGATGGGCATGTATACGGCCGTGGCCGCTGCCGATCAGTGGAAGCGCGACTTTGGCATCGATGTCGAGCACATCGACCAATATGAAATCATCCGGCGTTCCGAACTGGTGGACGGCAAGAAGGTGGATAACGCTTTCAACTGGCTTGAAAAGATGATGGGCAAGAATATCCACTATGACGGCAAGAAGCTCACGCCGGACCTGTTGAAGCGCCAGATTCGCAGCTATTACGCCTGCCAGGAAATCAATAAAGAAAAGGCCATCGACTTCTTTGTCGTCAAGGCGCAGCCTGAACTGACGGATAACTTTACGACTGAAGATATCATCGACGCTTTCTCAAACGACCCATACGATTTTGACGGCCCCAAGGAGCCGGTGGTCTGCGCGACGGAAGCGGATATGGATGGCGCTCTGACCATGGAACTGTTCAAGCATGTGACGGGCGAGCCGGTGCTGTTTGCCGATGTCCGACACTACGACGCGGAAGACAACTTCTTCGATCTTTGCAATTCCGGCGCGCACGCCACCTTCTTTGCCGGTCGGTCGAAACGCCCTGAAGACAATCTGAAGAACGTTCACTTTTGGCCGGAGATTTTCTATTTCCCGGCGGGCGGCGCCTCGGTCATGCACTTTGCGCAACCGGGCGAAGTGACTCTGGCCCGGCTGACCCGGCAGAACGGCAAATACTGGATGGCGATTGTTCCGGCGGAGTTCGTCCTCTTTGATGAGAAGAAGAACTGGAAGAAGGCTGAAGCCACCACGAAAGAATGGCCGCACGCCTTCGCCCGATTGAAGGTCTCAGCCGATGAGTTCCTGGCCAGCTATGATTCCAATCACACCCACGGGTGCTATGGTAACTGGCAAGAGGAGTTGATCTCGATCTGCAAGATTTTGGGCATCCGCTACCGCGTTTACGCCTGACAAAGGTTGGCCTCAGGCGATATTTGCATTTGCCGACCGAGAGCCCGGCCTGGCAGGGCCGGGCCAAATATTCTGGAAATTTCTCGCCTGGATAGCCGCATTGAACGCGGACCACTGTGGAAAGGTCTACGTTCGATGTGGAATCCGGGTGTTAGGGGACTATGATGGCGCGACGACAATCGTCACAGGCGAAGGAAAAGTTCGTACTCGGAATCGACTTCGGAACGGAGTCCGGCCGGGTGGTGGTGGTTCGATCCCGCTACGGCGAAATTGTCGAAAGCGTGGTGGTTGCTTATCCGGACAGCGTGATTGATGAAAGGCTTCCCGGCGGCCCAAGGCTCGAGCCGGACTGGGCCTTGCAAAATCCCAAGGATTACCTTCTGGTGGTTGAGAAGGGCGTTCCCAAAGCGCTTAAAGCGGCGGGAGTGAAAGCCGAGAGCATCATCGGAGTGGGCACGGACTTCACCGCGTCAAGCCCCATGCCCGTCAAGAGCGACGGCACTCCACTCTGCTACCTGCCTCGGTTGCGCAAGCAGCCTCACGCCTGGGTCAAGCTTTGGAAGCATCACGCGGCGCAGCCGGAGGCCAATCGCATCAACGAAATCGGCAGAGAACGGGATGAAGAATTCATCCGCCTCTACGGAGGGAAATACTCTTCGGAATGGCTTTTTTCGAAATTGCTGCAAATCGCCAACGAGGCGCCCAAAGTCTATCAGGAAATTGACCGCTTCATTGAAGCCTCAGACTGGATTGTTTGGCAGTTGACGGGCAGGGAAAGGCGGACCACCTGCGCGGCCGGCTTCAAGGCGATGTGGGTGAAGGGCAAGGGATTTCCGTCGCCGGAATTCTTCCGGGCATTGCATCCATTGATGGAGGATGTGATTGGCACGAAGTTGCCTGAGGACTACTACCCACTCGGCTCCTCCGCCGGAGGGTTGACGCCGGAATGGGCCAGAAAAACGGGCCTAAAGGAAGGAACGCCGGTTGCAGTCGGAAACGTCGATGCTCATGTGGCCGTGCCGGCCTGCACGGTGGTTGAACCGGGATCTCTGGTCATGATCATGGGTACCTCGACCTGCCACATGCTGATCGGCCGGGAGAAGCAGATGGTGGAGGGCATGTGCGGAGTTGTGGCAGATGGCATTGTGCCGGGACTCTGGGGCTTTGAAGCTGGCCAGTCGGCCGTGGGCGACATTTTTGCCTGGTTCTTTGAACACGGCGTGCCGGACTACATCCATCGAGAGGCTCGCAAAGAAAAGGGGCCCTTCGCAAGCGTGCTCGAAAAGCGCGCCGCGGCACTCAAGCCGGGTGGATCCGGCCTGGTGGCGCTTGACTGGTGGAACGGCAACCGTTCGGTCCTGGTGGATGTGGACTTGAACGGCGTGCTGGTGGGAATGACCCTCGCGACCCGCGCCGAGGAAATCTACCGCGCCCTTATTGAAGCGACTGCGTTTGGCACCCGCACGATTATTGAAGCGTTCGATTCGAAAGGAGTTGAAGTCAAACGCCTGGTGGCTTGCGGAGGCCTGCCGGAAAAGAATCATCTGCTGATGCAGGTTTATGCCGACGTGACGGGCCGCGAGATCAATCTGGCGGACCCGCTCCAGACCTGCTCGGCGCTGGGCGCGGCAATGCACGGCGCCGTGGCCGCAGGGAAATCAGCCGGCGGATACGACACCATCTACGATGCCGCCCAGCACATGGCGAAGGTCCAGAAGCTTGCCTACAAGCCCCGGCGGGAAGCGCACGAAATTTATAACCAGCTCTTCAAGGAATACCAGACGCTCCACGACTACTTCGGACGCGGCTCAAACGACGTCATGAAGAGGTTGCGCGCTTTGCAGCGCCGGCATCGCGCCGGATGAGCCTCGATCGATGAAGACGTCGCGATCCGGGGACAGACCGGTTGCGCGGAGTCAAGCTGACTTACAAAGCCCAAGCCTGAACTCTATATGTACATTCCGCTGAACCCGCGCAGCAAGTTCGCGCAAGGGTATTACCAAATGCTTGGCGAGGCCGGCCATCCAAGCTACAAAGTTTTGCACGGTGGGAAGATGCGGCGCGTCCACTATCTCTACAGGGCAGGGAAGATCGGGGTGGACTCGAACGCTGGTTGGTATGCCGTGGTGAACGGCCGGAAGAACATCGCATACGTCGAAACCTTCAAATATTTCCCCGAGTTGAGCTATCCTGACGGCGCCTCGGTTGAAACCTGGAACAATGGGCCGGGAACCGGCTGCCGCGGCCCATGGGACCAGACTCTGGCTGACGTTCCCAATCAAACACCCTATTTCTTTGAGGCGGAGGAGACTGTGAGTTTGTACGCTCAACTCGATCCTGGCGAGGGGAGTTCTTTCCCGATTGAATGGGTGCCGACGCGAATCACCAACCCGGTTCGGGATTTTAGATGGGCCGCGGTCATCAGCGAATGACTTTCCGGAAAACTCGAGGGTGACAGCGTTCAGCTTGCGGGAGTTTTTGAAGTGTTTGAGCCGGGAACGCTTGAGACGGCCTTCTATAGCGTCCTGGGAGAGGAAGTGGGCAGGACCAGTTTGCAAGCAGCGGACCCGCGCGAAGTTGTGCGGCTTGGTGAGGCCGTTGCAGCCGCGAAGGAAGCGTTCCGCGCGAGCGTCCATCTTAGGGACGGCCAGAATAACGATCTTGGAACCTTGGGATACGTGATCTTGCGACCGGGATAGGTTGGCACATCGCGGACAATCCTCACTGGAACGGCGTGCTGACTCGTGAAAGCTTATTCACGGTGGAGCGGGTCAGTTCGCCGGCCAGAGCGACTCCCAAATCTTGAATTCGTAATGAAAGCCGATCTGTTCGGCTCGCGCGAGCTTTTGTCCTGAAGCGACGGCCAAGGTTTCCTCAAAGATCTTTTGTCCTACCTCTTTGATGGTCGCCTTCTTTTCCAGAATGGCGCCTGCATCGATGTCAATGTCCGCGTAGTTTTGGGCAAGCTGCGGGTTTGATCCGATTTTGATCACCGGTCCCAGGGCGCATCCGATTCCGGTTCCTCTTCCAGTGGTGAAGAGCGCAACCTGCGCGCCGCTCAGGAACAGTGCCGGCGTTGAGATCTGATCGTATCCAGGCGTGTAGAGTACGAAAAGTCCTTTGCGGCCATTCAACCATTCTCCGTACTCGACAAGGTCTTCGACGATGGAAGTTCCGCCCTTGGCCTTTACGCCGCTTGATTTCAGGTAAATGTTGTAGAGCCCGCCCTTTTTATTCCCGGGCGAGGGATTGTCGCGGAAGTCGTCGCCAAACATTTCGGCATATTTTTCATAACGTTTGAGCGCCTGCATCAACTTACGGCCCACGGCCCGCGTGCGTGCGCGCCGGACCAGGTCAGCCATCGCCGCTCCCTGCAACTCAGGAATCTCCGGCAGCAGAACGGCCGCACCTGCCTTGACGAACATGTCGGCTGCAACTCCCACGGCGGGATTTGCCGTCACGCCTGACCAGCGGTCCGATCCGCCGCACTTGGTTCCCACGATAAGCTTGGAAATGGACACCGGCTGACGGCGGAACTGGTTCGCGTCATGGAGAAGTTTCTCGACGATTTCAAGGCCGCGCTGGACTGTGTGCTCGCTTCCGCCCAACTGCTGGATGGTCATGTTGACGACACGCTGGTTGTAGCCGGGTACGCCGGTTTGGAAGACCGGGCCGGAACATTCAACGCAGGTTTTTCCGCATCCCAGGTCAAGATAGATTGCGGCGCCCAGGTTTGGGTGGCGGAGCGAGTCGGCAAGCAATTGGTTGAGTAAATCAACCGGGCGGCCATCGGGCATGCCGCATCCGGACTCATGCACGACGGGGACTACGCCGTCCACATCTGGGAACTTCTCGCGGGAATATATCTCGCGCATGGCGCGGCCGGCAATCTCCCGGGCTTCGGTGGAAGAACACATTCCGGAAGTAACAACCGCCACAAAATTCCTGGTTCCGGCGCTGCCATCGGGGCGCAGGTAGCCTTGAAAGGTCCTTGACGCAAGCGCCGGATCGCGAGGCGAGGCTTGCGGGTTGTCGCGATAGCGTACCGTAATGCGCGGCAGACGGTTTTCCAGGTTCGTGGCGTCGATGGGCGCGCCCGGCAGAACGGTTTTGGATGCTATTCCGATGGGATCTCCGAGGGAAACGTAAGGCTTGCCCTTCTCGATGGTACGGAGAGCAAAACTCTGTCCTCTCACAACTCGATCAGAAATAGTGATGGGCTCGTTGCCAAATGCAAGTGCTGTTCCTTTCTCGATGAAGTCCACAGTTGCGACGGCGACGTTGTCTTTTTCAGGACGAATGACGATTGCGACTTCCTGCAAGGGTTTCATATCCGTAGGCATTTTCTCAGTCTAACCGTGCTCGCTTCAAAAAGGCAATTCGCATCAGCAGACCGCGTTCTTCACGCCGTTGGAATTGCAACCCATCGCCGCCCATGGATGGGGGAAACATGTTCTGGATAACTCGCGTCCCCTTTGCCAGCAAGAAGTGAGGAAGCTTCTGGACGCCCCGCTGGAACTTACATCTTGTTCGCAAGTCCCACCAAGCCCGATGCGATCATCAAGACGACCAAGCCGAGCAGCATATACTTTTTGGCTTGGGCGCTCGAATCCTTCCATTCACCCGTGACGAATCCCCAGATGGTCGAAATCAGAATGATGATCGTCATAAAGAGAGGCCAGCCCATAACCGCCCCGGCTTGTCCCATGAATGCGGCTCCCCGGCCGTAGAGGACGACGCCCCCTGTCCAGAGCACAGCCATGCCCAGCCCGCAGAGCCAGAAGCGTGCTGTTCGCGGAAGCGTATAATTGGGCCAAGTGCTGTTGCGGGTGAGGAGATAGCCCGTGTAAAGGCCGTTGGCGACGAACCCCCCGGCAAGAGCGACCATCCAGACGGCGTTTACGGCTCCAAACTGGCTGGCGCCGGTTTCCGCTCCCGCTTTAACCATTGGCTGGCTGAAGGCAAAGGCAAGGTTCAGCATGGCGGAGAAAACACCGCTTAAAATGCAGATCGCCAGGCCCACGCCAAACTTTGCCGGCTGGATGGGATTGGCTCCGCCGCGGATTGAGCCATCCCGCTTTTTACCTGCGACCGCGACCAGTCCAACGCCCAAAAGCAGCGTCAGCACCGAGAGAATGACGACCAGTCCTTTTTGCGTGAAGGCTATCTCAGGGTTGTTGGCCACCAAAGGAACGAAAGTGCCGACGGCTGCGGTTACGCCGAGCAGTACGGAGACGCCCATCGCCATTCCCATGCGGGCCACGCCCAACCCGGAAAGCACCCCGCCAATCCCCCAGCCGGCTCCATACAAGAACACGACCCAAAGGGTTGATCCCGGAGTGCGCGCAAAAACTTCTCCGATGTGGGGAACGGTTGCCACGGCTAAACCGATCGGTAGGACTAACAAGGAAAACGCCGAAAACACGGCCCAGATGTTCTCCCACTTCCAGGGGCCGACGTACTTTAAGCCGAGGAAGAATGTTCCTTGCATTACACCACCTACGATAACCAGAAAAAATCCCAGCCACGAGTTCATCGTGATTTCCCTCCACAGGAATCCATTCTCCCGTCTTCACCCCTCGAGGCTTTTCGCTTGGGGGGCGGCTTCAAAAACTTTTACTGGATGTGTGCATGAATCAGTCTACGCCGATTCGAGTTCCAGCACGCCTTTGATATAGTCTTCGCGTTGGAAATCTTCTTCAAAGGCCCGCCGGATATCTCCAAGAGAGCGATAACGATGCGTGATGAACGGCGCCACCTGCAAGGTCTGCGAATTCACCAATTCCCGGGCTCGGCGATAGGTTGTGGGATGGCCGTCGGGATCAAAACCGCCTGATCCGCCTACCGGCACAACCAGGATGGGCTCCATGAAGAAAACGTTGGCGAGCACGCCAATGTCCAGTCCCTTGTACCCGTGAGCGTAAAGGAGAACGGTGGCCTGTTTGCGAATCAAGCTGGGAATCTGCTCGAGAACTACGGGGTTGCCACAGGCCTCGATCAGATAGTGGATTCGCTTGCCCTGTGTCAGTTCATTCACGGCTTCGCTCGGATCCTGCCGGGTGACGTTGATGGGGGTGCCGCCAAATTTGCGCGCAAGCTCCAGATTTTTTTCCCGGACGTCCGTGACCACGATGAGTCCTTCAAAGTGTTTCACGTTGCGGAGATACTGGAGGAAAAGAAGCCCAGCCGGGCCGGCCCCGGTGATCATGACGTTTTGAATCGGGTCCTCGCCGTCAAACGTGTACCGCGCGCGAGTGCGTTCCGCAAGTTCGTTGGCGTGCAACACGCAACTTGACGGCTCAACAAGCGCGGCTAAATCCTGGGGCATGCCCGGCGGCAGAATCAGGCAATTGACAGCAGGCATGGCAATGTATTCTGCAAGTGCGCCCTGCAAGCCTGTAATGCCGTGTTCTCCATAAAATTCGCATTGATGGGAGTTTCCGGTGGCGCAGTATGGGCAGAGCGGTTTGCGCCCCTGGCTCATGCAGCTCATTCCCTGGTCACACAGAACCCGGTCGCCCGGCTTGAGGTCTTGAACTTCCCTTCCCACCTCCACAACCTCGCCGCTGAACTCGTGCCCGAGAATCTGGGGTTGTTTGGTGAGGGGGATGGGGCGGCCATGAACGTCCAGGTTGTAATTTCCGTGTCCTCTGTACAAATGCAAATCAGTGCCGCAGACGCCAACGGCCTTCACTCGAATTTTGACTTCGTGCGGAGAAATCGATGGATTGGGAATGTCCTCGAGAACTAACTTTTCAACATCCTGGAGCACCATTGCCTTCATCATCAACCTCGCCGATTTGAATTTGGACGTTGCCGTCTGTGGGCAGCCTGATGCTGTTAGCGCCCCAGAGATGGACTTGGCGGGACAAGGGATTCGGTGCCCCTCCGGCTGCCACCCCATTGTCCCCCGGCTGTGTGGCGGCGTACTAAACTATCATGACTTACTCTGACCGGCGCCCTTTGCGGCTAAGAGGCGAGGTCTGCCGTGTCGAGTCGGTTTTCGCTCAGGAGGCGGCCAAAAATTTCCGCCGTCTCGCGGATACCGTTTTCGAGCGGCGTGCGCGGAATATTTCCAATGTCGCGGACCAGAGCGCTATCGTCAAAGTCGTAGGCGATGGGGATGGGCTTTCCTTCGGCGCGGATGATCTCCCGCGACTTGGGCAGCAGGCGGTTCAGCGTGGCGAGAAAATCGTCCATCCGAATCACCACACCCCGCAGCGTGTAGGTTTTGGCCCCCTCGACCTGCGACTCCGCGCATCGCAGGAAAATTTCCGCTGTGTCTCGGGCATACTGCATGTCAAAACCACCTGTGAAGTGGATGGTATAGGGTTGGCCTGCCACGGTGGCTTTGATGGCCTTGGTGGGGCCGGAAGTGATGCCCTGGTCACGGCCCACGCCATAGACCGTGCCGGGCCGCAGACCCACGCTCGATATGCCGTCGTTCAAATAGTAGACGCGGGCGTTGCCTTCGTTCGCCTGTTTGTAAACCCCGTAGTGGGTATTCGGCTGCAACGGTGCCCCTTCGGGAACCGTGGTGCTGCCGTAAAACTCTTCAGGGCCAAAAACCGCGCCCGAGCTTGCATAGACGATTCGTTTGATTAAATCCCGGCGCTTGCGAACCACTTCGAAGGCGTTCAGGGTTCCGAGCACATTTACGCGCGCTCCGCGCAACGGGTCTGCGGCGCAGAAGGGAACCTGCAAGGCCGCCAGATGGATTAAGTGAGTGATGCCATTTTTCGCGACAGCACGGTCCAGTTCGTCAAAATTCGTGACGTCGCCCTGTACAAAGTTAATCTGTCCAAGTTGTTCATTCGATAGCAGTTGGCCCAGTCGGTGTGATTTGGCGTCCAGGTCATAAATCCACGGCTTATCGCCACGTTCGATCAGCTTCCTGACGATCCAGGCGCCGATAAAGCCTTTAGCGCCGGTCAGGAGATAACGGGAAGTACTTTTGGGTGTTGTAGGTTCTTGCGTCATGATGAGGATTATAGTGTTTTGCGGAAAAGTTTCAATGAAAAGAACGATGGCGGTCTGAGTGACTTCCTTGATCTGGGATAGTTTTCAGTGAAATTCCAGGGGTTGAGCATCTTCACGCGGATGGTCGGAACAGTTCTTCCGTTTTTTTGCGAACGCCGGCGTGAAGCTTCTCCAAGAACCGCAGGCCCCCGCCATAGCCCTAGGCCGGCGGCCCGGGGCTATAGCAAGGGAGGGGAGGAATAGACGGCCCGTCAAGCCTTGCCGTCTCCGAAGGTCCCCAAACGGGAATGCCCGGTTTTAACCCTATCCAGTAACAGTGATGTTTTGCGCGTAGTTCCCACCGGCCCGCGCGATGAACGTTACGGACGCCTCCTTTTTGGTTTGGCCCTTCAAGCTGCTGAAGTTGGACTTGCTGCCGGCAATTTCAATCTTGGTCGCCTTCGTTACCTTAACCTCGTAGGGGATGCTTCGGGAGGTAATAAACACCCTCTTCTGAGGTGCGTCAATCAGCAAGATGGTTCCATGCAGCGTCTCCGGCTTGAAGGAATCCCACTCCATTTTAACCGTACTCGCTTTAGCCGGGGAACCCTTTGTTGCGTGGGTGCCGGCCATGGCTGCTCCCATTAGCAGAAACATACAAATGCATAAAAGCAGAGATACTTTTTTCATGTCGAGTTGCCTCCTGGCTCTTTATTTGACTGCCATATCGTTCCCATACAATTCTTAGATGCTTTTGGCCCCGGATTTCGTGGCCACGGGATGCAGGCTGAAAGTTGTGATAGACTTTGTGTGTACCTATTCAAGGAGAAGCCGCGAGTTCAGTTGTTCCTCCGCGGACGTTTATGCAAGTCTTCCATGGGAATCAAAAGAATCCTCCTGACTAACGATGACGGCATTGGGGCGAATGGCCTTAACGTCCTGGAACGGTGGATGTCGGCTCTCGGTGAAGTGACGGTGGTTGCTCCCGATAGCGAACGGAGTGGCTCCAGCCAGTCGCTCACCTTACACCAGCCGCTGCGCGTTAAAGTCATCGATGAGCACCATTACGCCGTGGGTGGCACACCGACGGATGCGGTGATCCTGGCCCTCTATCAGGTGCTCCGGGGAAAGCCGGACCTGGTGGTTTCCGGCATCAACCCGGGTGGGAATCTGGGAGAAAACTTGATCTATTCTGGCACTGTTGCAGCTGCACAGGAAGCTGCGCTGCATGGAATTCCCTCGTTTGCGGTTTCGTTGGTAGCTCGCCAGCCGCAAGACTTTGATGGGGCCGCGGCGTTTGCTGTGGAGTTGGCCCAGAAGGTCTTGAAAGAAGGATTACCTGCCGGCGTGGCGCTCAATGTAAATGTGCCGCCGGGCGATATCCGTGGCGTTCGGCTTACCCGCCAGAGCCAGAAGATTTCCCAAAATCTGGTCTGCGAAAAGAAGGACCCGCGCAACAGACCCTATTACTGGCTGGATGAAACACTGGCTCATCGCAATGTTGAAGTTGACTCCGATTACGCCGCCATTTTCGACCACGAGATATCGGTTACTCCGCTTGAGGTCGATCGCACCCACTACGCCAGTCTCAACCATCTTTCGGCCTGGATGCCCGCTTTGCAGCAGACTGTTAAGTCCTGAAGGTCTTTTCCCTCTCTCACTTCCCCAGAAGCGCTATACTTGCTGGCAGGAGAAGGTGGCCTGCTGACATGCCCTATTGCCCCGATTGCTTGACCGAATACGTGGGAGGCACGCGAAAGTGTGACGACTGTGGCGCGGCGCTTGTTCCCGGTCCGCCTCCCGCCGCTGAAGAAAACGATGAAGACGAGGGATCGCCGGCGGCAAACCCAACGGGATCCATCGGAGGATGGTTTCGGTCGTTGGTTGGAGCCGGTCCGGAGCGTGATTCACCGCAAGTCAAGATGGTGCGAATCCGCACGTTCTCCGGGCCCACGGCGCTGCTTGATGCAGACCTGGCGCGCAACCTGCTGCAAGCGCGGAGAATCCCTTCCATTTTGCCGGGTGAAACTTCCGTGGAGATGCTTCCGTTCCTGGAGATTCCTCTTTTGGTTCGCGAGGATGACATTGAGCGGGCCAAGCGCATCCTCAGCGACTACTTTGATAAATCAGGCCCCGCGCCCGTCGAATAATTTATTTCCGTGCTGATCGATCTCGCTTATGCGAGCCGGATGAATTTCGCAGTTCACTTTCAAGCCGCCGGATGGCTTTGTGCGTGCCTTTGGCCTCTTCCGCCTGTTTTTCCGAAGGAAGAGCATCCAGGTACTTTCGGTAGGCGGCAAGGGCTTCGCGCCTGCGTCCCAGCTTCTCATTAACTTTCCCCATTTGCAGGTAGGCTGGAGCGTAGTCCGGATCAGTATGAATAGCTTCCTTATAGCGGCTGATTGCGCCTCGGTAGTCCTTACGGCCCAGATAAAAGTTGCCAATCTCCACGGACTTCCATGCGGGCGGTGGAACGTAGTGGTATGAGTTGTTGCCTGCTTTATTGCCTGGTGCTGCGGACTGGGCCGCGACGCCGGCGGCCTGCCACGCGAGTAACAGCGAAACGATAAGAAGCCTGATCGCAAACCGCCGCATCCCTAAATTGTCTTTCCCGCCCGTCAGGCTGTCAACCTCTTGATGGCCGGCGTTTCGTTTGCCGCCTTGGTGAACGATAATAGAAGGAGCAGGGAATAAGACGTGATCGATCTTCTTCGTGAAAAATCGGAAGGCTTGCCCGCACGGCCCGGCGTCTACCTTTTCAAAGACCATGCCGGCCGTCCCATTTATGTTGGGAAAGCCAAGTCATTGCGGCAGCGCGTCCGATCCTACTTTCAGGAATCACGGTCCAGCGATGAAAAGCGCGAGCGGTTGCTTGAAGCCGCGGCGGATCTCGAAACCATTCTGGTCGACAACGAGAAGGAAGCCCTGGCGCTTGAGAACAATTTGATCAAGCAGTTCCAGCCGCGCTATAACGTCTTGCTACGCGACGATAAAACCTATCCTTACATCAAGCTCACCATGCAGAATCGCTTTCCCCGGGTCTATGTGACGCGCCGGCTGAGGAAGGATGGGTCACGATATTACGGTCCTTATTTTCCTGCGAGCCTTGCTTACAGGATTGTTGACCTGATCCACCGACGTTTTTTCGTGCCTTCGTGCAAGGTGGATTTGACGCGATACCATCCGCGGCCCTGCCTTCAGTATTACATCAAACGTTGCCTGGGCCCGTGCGTCGAGGGATTGACCTCGGCGGAGCGGTATGCTGAAGCTGTTCATGACGTCCGAATTCTGCTTGAAGGCCGCGAAGGCGAACTGGCTCGCGAGCTTCGCGAGCGCATGCGCCGGGCTTCTGAAGACCAACGGTACGAAGAGGCCGCCCGCTATCGCGACCAGCTCGCCACGATGGAGCATCTCCAGGAGCGCCAGAAGATGGCAGCCTCTTCAGGAGAGGATTTTGACGTTTTCGGTTTCCATCGGGAAGGGAAGCAAATGGCGGTCGACCTGTTCCATCTGCGCAACGGGCGAACCGTGGATCGCCGGGAATTTTTCTGGGAGGATCTGGACGAGCCTGATCTTGGCAGCGTCTTCGGCGCGTTGGTCAAGCAGGTCTATCTGGACCAGCAGTATGTGCCGAGCGAAATCTACGTGCCTGTTGGGTTTGAGGACCAGAAAATTCTGGAAGAACTTTTTTCAGAGAAAAAGGGCAAACCGGTCCACATTCTGATTCCAGAGGCTGGCCGCAGGCGGGAGCTGTTAGAACTGGTCGCCCGGAACGCCCGCCACTCCTTTGAGAGAAGGTTTCGGGTTCTGAAGCCGAACGCCGGCGAGATGCTCTCGGATTTAGCCGAAACCCTTGATCTGGCCAAACCGCCCCGCCGGATCGAGGCATTCGATGTCTCGCACACGCAAGGGAGCGACATTGTGGCTTCCATGGTGGTGTGGGAAGGCGGGCAAATGAAAAAGACAGATTATCGTAAGTTTATTATTGAGACCGTTCCTCAAAATGACGATTTTGCAAGTATGCAGGAAGTTGTGGGCAGACGGTACCGGCGCTTGCAGGAAGAAAACAAGCCCCTGCCGGATTTGATCCTGATCGATGGCGGAGTTGGGCAGTTGCATGCCGCAGCAAAGGCTCTAGCGGATCTCGAGATCATCAACCAGCCACTTGTGAGTATTGCTAAGCGGGAAGAGATACTGTACGTCCAAGGGCGCGAGGATGAACCGATTGTCCTCGACCATCACTCGCCGGTTTTGCATCTAATTCAAAGGATTCGTGATGAGGCCCACAGATTTGCAGTGACTTTTCACCGCAAAAGGCGAACCGGTCGGGAGTTGACCTCGGCATTGCTGGATATCCCGGGCGTGGGCGAGCGGACCGCCAGAAAGCTTCTGGAACATTTTGGGAGTCTTAGCAAGCTACGGTCTGTCGGGGAGGCGGAAATGTCCCAAATCGTGACGCCCCTACAGGCGGCCAGGATCAAGGATTACCTGCTCAGAAACGAACCATGATTTAATAATACGCCGTCCAGACTGTCTATTATTAATTTATTTGAAATTAAAACTTTGTTGTTGAAAATTGGGCTTGCCTTTGATAGTTTATGGTTAGATCGGAGGGTTACTATGGACATGAAAAAAGTACTTTATGGTCTAGGAATGGTGGCAACGGGGGTTGGAATCGGCGCGGTAACGGCGCTCCTGTATGCCCCCAAAAGCGGGAAAGAAACAAGAAAGCTAATCTCCCGCAAGGCTGAAGACGGCATGGATTACGTTTCCGAACAGACCCGTGAAATTCGCAGGCAGGCAGAGGAGGCCTTCGAAAAGGGGAAAGAATTTGCGATTAAGCTCGTTGCTTAATGAGGAATGAGGAGGTCTTCGATGAGCGAGAATAACGGGGGTTCGAACATTGCGTTTTTTTTGGCTGGAGCTGGCATTGGAGCTATTTTAGCCCTGCTTTTTGCCCCGAAGTCGGGCAAGGAAACGCGCGACTACATCGCGCAGCGAGCTGGCGAGAGCAGGGAAAAAGTGGCCGCAAAAAGCCAGGAATATCGGCGGCAGGCCGAGGGATACGTCGACAAAGCCAAAGACGTTGTCAACAAGCAGAAGGACCAGCTTTCGGCGGCGCTTGAGGCGGGGAAACAAGCTTATCGAGCGGAAAAGGACAAGGTATCCTAGCCGAACCGCCCATTTCTCAAAGGCGGGCGGCCAAGTGTAAAGCATGGCTCATGAAACGCTGCTGACAATTTTTATTATCCTCGCTGCTGCCGCTATCGTTTTGCAGGCCTTTGCGATGTTCGGTATTTACATGGAGATCCGCCGCCTGCACTCGGATGTAACGGGCATTCGCTCAGAAGTGATGCAGCGGCTTGATCCCCTTACGCGGTCTGTCACGGACATCGTGACGGATACGCGTGAACCTTTGCGCACGGTGATGTCCAACCTTGTTGATGTCAGCCGAACGCTTCGTGAAGGGACCAACAACGTGGACGCGGTGGTGGACGAGTTGATGGATAAGTGCCGGCTCCAAATCATTCGCATTGATCAGACAATTGCTGGTATCCTCGAAAAAATTGAAAAAACCACAACCACCGTGCAGAGGAACATTATCGGGCCGGTGGCAGAAGTGTCAGCCATTGTTAAGGGCGTGCAGGCCGGAATGAACTTTTTCCTTTCGCGGCGCCGGACGGGCCATGCGAGCGAAGTCCCGCAAGACGAGCAGATGTTCATCTAACCCCAAATCTGTCCCCGATATTCAGTTCTTTGCGATGAGAGGCTCTAGCAAGCCGCAGATAACCGAGCAGGGTGTACCCCAAGAGATCAACTTGCCGAAACGCCAAAACTCTTCCGACACTCGCCGTACGGAAGTTCATGCACTACCGGCAGTCGCCGTTTTCGCGCGTACCGCGACTCCAGGCAGAACCAAGACAAGGCTCATTCCGGCATTAGGGCCGGAAGGCGCGGCGGAGTTTCATCGGGCGCTCGTTTCAGACAGTTTGCGCAAGGTTGCAAAGCTAAAGGGAAAGATGACACGCACACTGTTCATCGGGGATGGCGCCATGCCGCTGTCTCTCGTGCCGAGTTGCTTTGGATGCCGGAAACAAAGCGGCCGGAACCTTGGCGCAAGACTTGGGAATGCTTTCGATTTTCTCCTCCGGCAGCATTCACGGGCGCTCGTCATTGGCACCGACTCTCCGGCGATTACGCCCTGGACGTTGAGGGTGGCGCTCGATGAGCTGCGCTCGGTTGATGCGGTGCTGGGGCCTTGTCCGGACGGCGGTTACTACCTGATCGGACTTCGCAGGTTCGCTCGCGGGATCTTCGGCAAGGTCCGCTTGGGGAGCAAGTTTGCATTCGAGGATACGCTCGGTAGCTTGCTCGCGCATGGCTTCTCCTGCTCCGTTCTCGAACCTTGCCCGGATATCGACCGCCCGGAAGACCTGCGGAAGTTAAGGGAAGAATTGCTCAAAAGGCCTTCGGCGCGCCGCCTGATGCCCAGGACGTGGCAGTTTCTTTCAAGCAGGAATGTCCCCAACGCCAAAACAACTGAACAAGCGAAGCCCGTCGCCTGTCCGGGCCCTTGAAGGACGATTGTGGCGCGCGTCAGCCGAGAACTTCGGAAATCCAGCCGCCGCCGATAACTTCCTCGCCGTCGTAAAAGACGGCGGCCTGGCCGGGGGTGATGGCCCGCTGGGGGCTTGCGAACTCAACCTGCGCTTCGGCATTCTCACCTGCCTCCACGCGGGCCGGGGCGGGTAAGTGCTTGTTTCGAATTTTGACCTGCGAGGTCATGGATTTGCCTTCGTCCAGCGGACGAACCCAGTTGACGTCGCGGACGCGCAGGCGGCTCTTCAGCAGGTCTTGATTGGAACCCACCGTCACGCGATGCTTTATCGAGTCGATCCCGATAACGTATAGGGGGGTTCCGGTGGCAAATCCAAGCCCCTTCCTCTGGCCGACCGTGTAGTTTTCGAGTCCCTCGTGCTGGGCGAGGACGCGGCCGTCGGTTGAGACGATCTCACCGCCTTCGGACTTGGGCCGTTTGCCCTGTTCGGAAAGGTAGGCATCGATGAAGCGGCGATAATTCCCCGTGGGAACGAAGCAGATTTCCTGGCTGTCGGGCTTTTCGGCTACTGGTAGCTTTCGCTGGCGGGCCATGGTTCTGACTTCTTCCTTTGTAAACTCTCCCAAGGGAAACATGGTGCGGGCAAGCTGGTCCTGCGTCAAACCGAACAGGAAGTAGGACTGATCCTTTGAGGGATCGCGGCCGGCGAGCAACCGGTATCGGCCGGACTCTTCATCCCGGCGGATGCGCGCGTAGTGTCCGGTGGCGACTCGATCGGCGCCGATCTTGAGAGCTGTTTCAATGAATTGCGCAAACTTGATTTCCGTGTTGCAGTGGCTGCAGGGAATGGGTGTTTCGCCTGCCAGGTAACTTTCCACAAAGGGCCGTACCACGTCGCGCTCAAACTGCTCTTCAAAATTGACCACGTAGTAGGGCAATCCCAGAAAATTCGCCACGCGGCGGGCGTCGTAAACGTCATCCAGTGAGCAACAGCGGCCGCTTGCCCGTGCGGGCGCGGCTCCTTCTTCCAGGTCCATCATTGCGGGCAGTCGCCGCTGGTCCCAGAGTTGCATGGTCATGCCAACGACGGCTGGAGATCCGCTCGATGCTCCGGATGAGTTGTTTTCCGCGAGCAGCGCCGCGGCCATGGAGCTGTCCACTCCGCCGCTCATTGCGATTGCGATGGTCATAAATCCAAAACTCTTGCCGAGGGATGCCTCTGGGTGTTGCCGTTAGATCGTGACAGCAATCTTTTTGTAGTGCGGCGAAAGCGAGCGAAGCTGTTCGACCACTCGCGGCAGAATCTCGAGCGTTACGTCAATATCTTCAGCGGTGTTGAAGCGTCCCAGGCTGAAACGGATGCTGGAGCGCGCCTGCTCCCTGCGACCGATGGCGGTGAGCACGTGAGAAGGCTCAAGCGACCCGGAGGAGCACGCGGCTCCTGTTGAGCACGCAATCCCTCTCAAGTCCATGGCGATCAGAAAGCCCTCGCCTTCGATATACTCAAAACTGATATTCGTGGTGCCGGGTACGCGCCGCGACCGGTCGCCGATGACGGACGTCAGGGGAACGCTCTTGAGGATTCCTTCCTCCAGGCGGTTGCGGAGGGCGCCGATCTGTAACGCGTCGTTCGTCCCATGTTCGGAAGCCAGCTCCGCGGCCTTGCCCAAGCCCACAATTCCCGGAACGTTTTCGGTGCCGGGCCGGTGGTCGCGTTCGTGATGGCCGCCGTAAAGCAGCGGATGCAAAGCCGTCCCTCGCCGTATATAAAGCGCTCCCACGCCCTTGGGGCCGTGGAGCTTGTGCGCAGAAAGCGAAAGAAGGTCCACGCCCAGCTTCTCAACGTTGATAGGAACTTTCCCGACCGATTGCACGGCGTCCGTGTGGAAGTAGACGTCATGTTCGCGAGCGATGCGGCCGATTTCTTCGAGCGGCTGGAGCGTCCCAAGTTCGTTATTCGAGTGCATGACGGAAATCAACACCGTATCAGGTTCGATGGCTTTTTCGACGTCTTTCGGGTTGACAATACCGCTGGCCCCGACGCTAACATAGGTAACGCGCACGCCGCGCTTTTCCAGCGCCTTGGCCGTGTGCAGAACTGCATTGTGCTCGATGGTGGTGGTGATGACGTGCTTCTTTTCGGAGCGCGCGGCTTCCACGATCCCCACCAGCGCCGCGTTGTCAGACTCCGTGCCGCCGCTTGTGAACACTACTTCACTGGGCCTTGCGCTCAACAGGCGTGCAAGCTGCTCGCGGCTTACTTCGATTGCAGCCTTGGCGCGCTGGCCGTACCAGTGAATGGAAGAAGCGTTGCCGAAATCTTCAAGCAAGTAGGGCGTCATTGCCTCAAAGACTTCCGGCGCCACGGCCGTCGTCGCGTTGTTGTCCAGATAAACTCTTCGCATGATTGAATCCGCACCCAATAGAGGACAGAACCCTGTCTTTCTCAGAGTAGCCGACGGTGCCGCGCGAAGTCAAACGCCTGAAATCGGCCGCCCGGCCGCGCAACTTTACTCTTTGTGCTGATGGAGATGCGGATGAGTGTGAACCTCGCCTGATTTGTGGATGTGGAGGTGCGAGTGAAGAAGGCTGGTCTCTTTCAGCAGGGCCACGTTGCTTAGGATTTCAGATGGCGGTCCTCCTGCCACAATGCGTCCGCCCTGGAACACAAACGTGTCGTCCGCGATATCTTCCAAAATGCCGAGATCGTGCGTGGTGGTCACGATGGTCTTTCCGCGGCCTTTCGATTGCACCAGGAAATCGATTATGTGGCTTTCGCTTTTGGGATCGAGAGCTGCAGTGGGCTCGTCGAGGAGCAAAATCTCCGGGTCCAAGACCAGAACGGAAGCGAGCGCCACGCGCTTCTTCTCGCCCATCGAGAGGTGATGGGGAGAGCGTTCCTTCAGGTGGGCAATTTCCATCATCTCGAGTATTTCTGAAATGCTTTGCCGGATTTTTGCATGGGGCCAGCGAAGCTGCAGCGGGCCGAAGGCAACTTCGTCAAAGACTGTGGCTGAGAAGAGTTGGACGTCGGGATTCTGAAAGACCAGACCCACCCGACAGTGGAAGTCCAGTCCGAATCCGTCGTCCTGAAGCTTTTCCTCGGTGAGCGGCTCGCCGCAGAAATTGACCATTCCCTTATCCGGGAACGAGAGCCCGTTGAGAATGCGAAGCAGGGTCGATTTGCCGGAACCATTGGCTCCGAGCAGGGCCACACGGCGGCCCGCGCCCACCGTCAGGTAGAGATGGTCGAGCGCTGTTACCTGGCGATAGCGATAGGTGACGTCGCAAACTTCGTAAACGGGAGTCTGTTTTGCATTGCTCGGATTTGTTGAGTTCATCGCCCCCACCAGAAAGCCGTTGCCGAGACAAGGGTAAACCCTGCCAGGATGATCCAGTCGAAACGCTGCATTCGGGATTCATCCAGAAGATAGACCTCGCCACGAAAACCCCGCGACTGCATGGCAAGATAAACGTCTGAACTGAGGTCGAACGTTTTGGACATCAAAACGCCGGCGCTTGCGGCCGCCACCCGCCGCCGCTCGGAGCCTGTCAGCTCACCCACCATGCGGCTGCGCCGCGACTCGAACATATCGTGCGCGGTTTCGAGCATTAGAAAAACGTATCGATAAGTCATTCCCAGGATTGTGACCATGACGACCGGTACTCGAAGCACGCGCAGAGCTTTAAGAACGTTAATCCACGGCGTCGTAAGGACCAGCAAAACGCACAAAGTTGTCGCCGTTTCCACTCGCAATACAAGATAGCCCGCGCTGACAAGGCCTTGCGAGGTGAAGGTCCAGCCAAGCCAGGGAAGACGCCCGATGACGCGACCCTCGGTTACAAAAGGGGCGGGAAACGCGATTACACCTGTGAACAGCAGAACGGCGATCCACACCCTTTTGAGCAAGACGCCGAATGACACTTGCGAGAGCGCAGCCAGCAGGACGGCGAGGATGAAAAGGCTGCCAATTACCTTAAAACTTCTGGCGGCTGCGGCCGGCACGATCAGCGCCAGAATGCCCAGGAGCTTGACGCGGGGATGAATGCGCTGCAACAGGCCGTCCGCCCCGGCAGTCTCTTCAGCATAGAAGGTGTGTTCGAGAGCGTCCACAAAACTGGCCGTGGTGCGCTCCAGGAAGCCCCTTCCTCTAGGGATGCGGTTCGCCATCGGTCACGTTTCCTCTGGACGCGCGCGCGTCCCATCCGGTCTGCGACGGACCTTGGCCGCGAGCCAGGCGATCAGGATGGATAATAGAATGATGATCCCAATTCCAAACATGGCGGAGAGAAGGTAACTGAAAGCAGGCTTTCGTATAAACAACGGGGAATAATTGGGGAAAGGCGCCGTCCAGATGGCGGACAATCGTTCAAACCCGCTCGGGGGCCGGGCTGGAGGCGCGAGGTTGTGCGAAACCTTCGCAATCTGCTGGCGCGCGGCAGGTGTGGAGAAATCGTGCGCGGTCCATTCGCCCCACGCTTTCCCCGCAGCCAGCAGCCCGAGCGGAGTGAGCACCAGAAGCAGAGCAACGGCTGTCCAAAGCGGCCTTGTGGCACGCCAGCCGCTTTCTTTTTCGACCGGCAGAGTTTCTTCTTGAGGTAGTGGCGCGCCGGGTGCTGTGAGCTTGAGCAAGGAAGGGTTTGCCCGCTGAAGATAGGCCACGACGCCTCCGGACACCACAAGCTCGGCGAGACCGGCAAACGTCAGGTGGCCGATCATAATGGCCGGGACAGCGATGCTGAGCGGATAGGGCGCGTAGAGAGGAGCGCCCGCGGCAGTTTTGAAGAAGTGAGGCTGAAGGCCAAGTTCCACCGCGGCGCACAACGCCGCACCATTGATGGCCAGATATCCGCTGAGCGCCGCCGCCACCACGCGCCGTGAAGAGGTTATCGCGGCTCGCCCTGCGATGGCCCGGTAGACAAGGTAGGCGATCAAAGAACCAACAATAGCCATGTTCAAGCAATTGGCGCCTAGAGTCGTAACTCCTCCATCTCCAAAGAAAACCGCTTGGATAAAGAGAGCGGTTGAGAGGGCAAGTATCGACGCCCAGGGGCCAAGGACGATGCTGGCGATTGCGACGCCCAGCGGGTGGGCCGTCGTGCCGCCCGGGATCGGAATGTTAAACATCATCACAACAAAAGAAAAAGCCGCGAAAACCGAAATCAGCGGCACTAGGCGCGTGAACAAGAGCTTCTTCGTCC
>JAJYHU010000317.1 GCA_021784615.1 Acidobacteriota bacterium
GCCCCCAGTCATTCGTCATTGACTTTGCCGCAATGGATTTTAATAATAACGGATGGTACAGAGTCAGGGGACAAACTAATGCCCGAAGGACATCTCGCTTTTGAGGGAACGCATGGGAACGATCACTTCGGCCTATAAACCACCCAAACTGTCAAAAGAAGCGTTGGGCAACGTCTACCGCGTCATGTACATGTCGCGCAAGATCGACGACAAAGAGATCCATCTCAAGCGGCAGAACCACGCCTTTTTCCAAATCAGCAGTTGCGGCCATGAAGCCATCAACGTGGCGGCGGCAATGCAGTTGAAGGGAGGGTACGACTGGTTCTACCTCTATTACCGTGACCGGGCGTTCTGCCTGCAAATGGGAGTGACTCCGCTTGAAATGTTTCTCGGCACGGTCGGGTCCAAGGACGATCCCACATCCAGCGGGCGGCAGATGCCGTCCCACTGGACGTCAAAGGAATTGCACATTGTCTCGGGGTCAAGCCCCACCGGCACCCAGATTTTGCAGGGAGTGGGCGCGGCGGAAGCAACCCGGTACTTTTCACGCGTTCCGGAAGCAAGAGAGCTGGCGACAAGTTTCCACTCTGACGAAATCGCCTACGTATCGCTCGGCGACGGGGCCTCAAGCGAAGGCGAGTTCTGGGAGTCCATGAATTACGCCTGCCTGCGCAGCTTGCCGGTGCTCTACGTCGTGGAAGACAACGCTTACGCGATTTCGGTTCCGGTGGATGACCAAACCGCCGGAGGCAGCCTTTCCCGCCTGGTCAAAGATTTCCCCGGCCTTTTGACGCTGGAATGCGACGGTACGGACTTTTTGGAAAGCTACGAAACCGCCGGGAAAGCGATTGCTTACGTCCGCGAGCGCCGCGGCCCGGCGCTTATTCACGCGCACGTGATCCGGCCCTATTCGCATTCCATGTCAGACGACGAGCGGCTCTATAAGCCCGAACAGGTTCGGCACCTGGAGGCCAAGCGCGATCCCTTGCTGCGGATGTCCGAGTACCTTCTCAAGGAAGAGATCGCAACCCAGGAGGAACTGAAGGCTCTCGAAGCCGAGGTGGATCGGGAGATCCAGGAAGCCGTTGACAAAGCGCTGGCGGCGCCCCCGCCCGAACCGCAGACTTTGATGGACTTCCTCTACTCGCCCACCGTCGATCCCACTTCCGAGCGTTTTGACCACCCGGCAAGGCCTCAAGGCGAGCCGCGAACCATGGTGGACCTGATCAACGCCTGCCTGCGGGATGAGATGGAGCGCGACCCCCGCGTGGTGGTGTACGGGCAGGACGTGGCCGATTGCAGCCATGAAGATGACTTGGCCAAGGTCAAAGGCAAGGGAGGCGTCTTTAAGGTCACCCACGGGCTGCAACGCCAGTTCGGCAGCGCGCGCTGCTATAACGCGCCGATTGCTGAGGCCAGTATCATGGGCCGGGCCATGGGCTTGGCGACCCGCGGGCTGAAGCCCGTGGTTGAGATTCAGTTCTTCGATTACATCTGGCCCGCCATGCTGCAAATGCGGGATGAAATCGCGGTGCTTCGCTGGCGCTCGATTAACTCTTTTTCCTGTCCGCTGGTTCTCCGGGTTCCGATTGGAGGCTATCTGACCGGAGGGGCCATCTACCATAGCCAGTCGGGAGAATGCATTTTTACGCACTTGCCGGGCTGGCGCGTGGTGATGCCCTCGACCGCGCTCGACGCGAACGGCTTGCTGCGGACGGCCATTCGCTCGGACGACCCCGTTCTCTTCCTCGAGCCGAAACACCTCTACCGCCAGACCTATAACCGCGCTCCTTATCCCGGAGCGGATTACATGATTCCTTTCGGCAAGGCCAAGCTGGTGCGGGAAGGAAGCGATTTGACGATTGTGACCTACGGCTCGCTGGTCCAGCGCGCCGTGCAGGCCTCCAAGCAGCTTGAAAAGGAAGGAGTCAGCGCGGAAATTCTCGATCTCCGCTCGCTCGACCCCTATGACTGGGAATTAATCAGCGCCTCCGTCAAGAAAACCAATCGCGTCCTGGTTCTCCACGAAGATTCCGTCTCCTGGGGATACGGAGCGGAAATCGCCGCCCGCGTGGCCGACGAACTCTTCGAATTTCTGGATGCTCCCGTGCGCCGGCTGGCCGGGAAGGATGTTTTTGTTCCCTACCATCCCATCCTTGAGGATGCCACTCTGCCGCAGGTGGCGGACATCATTCGGGAAGTCAAAAAGCTGGCGGAGTTTTAAGGAAGGCGGACACTTCGCGACCGCAGCCGTGGAAACCTGAAGCTTTCTGCCATCTGCAAGCGGGCAACCGCCGCCAGGGCTTGCGCGCAGGCGGCCCCTAGCCCACTCCCAGGTTGTCGATTTCCTCAAGCGGCGCTCCGCAGCGGCGGCAAATAATGGCCGCGCAATCACCGCACACCAAAGGGTCCTCGACAACCGTTTTGCACTTCGGACAATAGAGCCTTCCGCGTTCAAGGTCTTCAACGTCTTCCATGGGTTCACCTAGGCGAAAAATTTACCGATAGCCGCACCGTACCAAGACTATTGTAGACCTTCCAGGATGCTGTGGAGAAATTCCTGAATGGCCGATTGAAGCTCGGCAAGTTTTCCCGCGAAAAAGTGGTCAGCGTCTTCCACGATCTGCAAGCGCTTGGGCTCTTGAAGAGCGGCAAATAAAGCCTGCACTTTTTCCCGCGAGCCGAATTCGTCCTGGGCGCCTTGCACAATCAGTTTGGGCTTCAGGACCGGTTCGAGAAACCTCAAATCCACGGAGTTAGCGGGAATCCCGATGCCGACCAGAGAGTTCACGCGCGCTTCCTCTGCCCCAACGGCGAGCGCGACCACCGAACCGAATGAAAAGCCCATCATGCATACCGGGAGTTCGGGAAATCGGCTCAGCAGATAGGCCAGCGCGGCGCGGGCATCCTCCTGCTCCCCGTTGCCACCGGCATATTTCCCCTGGCTGTGGCCTATGCCCCGGAAATTGAAACGGAGCACTGGAACACCGCAGTGGACTGCGGCTTTCGCAGCCCGAAAAACCACCTTGTTGTTCATGGTGCCGCCGTAGAGCGGATGCGGATGGCAGACCAGCGACAACAGCCTCGGCGACAACTCGGGATTCCACTCCAGCAGCGCTTCCAGATTTCCGGCAGGTCCGGAAAGATTAAGACGTTCGATCTTCGTAGCAACCTCCTAGGGTTCGGAAACCTTTGTGCAACGTCATCCTGAGCCATTTGGCTTTGCTTAGGATAAAGGTTTCTTCAGCGGCCTGGCAAAATATCGTCCTTCATGCCCGCCGGCCTTGCTGACCGCCGGAACCAGCTCCCGCAAAACCTCCTGGCCGCTATCCGCTTCCGCTAAATAGTGTAAAATGGCGGTCAAGTTCCGTTGCGGCGCGCAGCCGGGATGCGTGGGCGCAAAGCTGGCGGGACGGAGGCCATACTTTGTTGCTACTCGGGAGGAACTATTAAACCCAAGTCCATTGTCATCATAGCAGTCCTCACGCTAGCCTTGGGCGGAGCTGCTTATTATCATTGGGGCCGCAAGTCCCAATCCACCCCAAGCCTCCAGGTAAAATACGTCATTTCACCCTCGCTCGATGTCCTGGATACTCGCGCGCAGGTTCACCGCGTGATCAACGTCCTGAAGTCCGGCGACCGCGTTGAGGTTTTGAGCGAAACAGGAGAGTGGGCAAAGATTCGGTTGAGCGCGGGGGGCGACGGCTGGGTTCTCGCGAAGGAACTGATCGGCTCCAGCACCTATGGAAAAGGACAAGCGCTCTTGAAGCAACTTTCAAGCGAGCAGGTCCAGGCCACCGGGCACGCCGCAGGAGCCGTCAACATGCATACCGAGCCTTCCCGCACAGCTCCCGTGCTATGCATGCTCATGCAGGGAGAAAAACTCGAGGTTTTCGGCCGAAAACTGGTGCCAAGAACGGGATCCAGCAACCCGCCGGGCCAGGCGGCGGCTTCCGCGCGAGAAGCCTGGTATCTAATCCGGTCCGGTCCGCGGGCTGGTTGGCTGCTTGGGCGGCTGGTCACGCTCGACATTCCTTCGGCGATCTCCCAGTACGCTGAAAACTACAACATGGTGGCGTGGTTTCAGTTGAACACGGTGATGGACGGGGGGCAAAAAATCCCTCAGTATCTGGTGGCTGACCGCGTAGGGTCTGACGAATTTGATTTCACCCACATTCGCGTCTTCACCTGGTGGGCGAAACAGCAGCACTACGTGACAGCCTACGTGGAAAGCAATCTTAAGGGAAGTTTCCCCATTCAGGTGGAGCACATCGATAACGTTCCTTACTTTCGCCTGCGGCTCGTCGATGGCAAAGGAAACAAGTTCCAAAAGATTTACAGGCTTTCAAATACCATCGTGCAGCCGGTCGGAACAGTCGAAGGTTGGGAAAGCAATGCCCTGCCTCAGCCGCGCCGCCACGGGATAAGGCGATAGCCAGAACAGCAAACTTCGGGGCTGGGGGCACAAGAAAGGCCGTTGAATTTGCCAAACTCTTCTTTCGACCGATCATGGAGGATCCCGGCCATCTACCGGTTGTTGCGCGCGATCGTCCGCTTTGGAGCATGGCTCTGGTTCCCAAAGATCCGGCTGCTGAACCGTGAAAAACTCCAGCAGTCTCAGGCGGCATTGCTGATCGCTAACTATCCGGCAAGTTTCCGCGCGGCGCTGCTGCTTGCGGCAACCATCGATCGGCCGGTGCTCTTCCTTCTCTCTTCTCAAAACTTCCGCGGACCTTTCCGCAAACTAATGGGCCGGGGTCTCGGAATTATTCCGGCCGAATCCACGGCTGAAGATACCAGCCT
>JAJYHU010000149.1 GCA_021784615.1 Acidobacteriota bacterium
CTTAATGCCGCAATCTTCTGCTTGTCGATATCCAGGCATTGAACCTCGTGTCCGAGATATGCTAGGCATACCCCGGTGCTGAGACCCACATAGCCCGTTCCGATGATGCACACTCTCATTTTGTCGTCCCTCATGATCAAGGTTGGATCTGCCCCTTGCGGTGTAGAAACTATGTTTCCGCCCGCCGATCCAATCTATCGCGTGTACTTGTGATATAATATACTAACTAATAACCTTTGTAAATTTCCATGTTTCAATGACAAAACGGACTTTCACCGCTATTAGGCCTTCGGAAAACTCCTTTTGTGTCCTCATGGCAGATGGCCTTTCTCAGCAGCCTGCTGGATAGACGATGTGCACTCTCAATGTGCCATTCTCCATGAGCGACCCTGCATCCGAGCTTCGCTGCCAAGTTCTACGTCTTGCGTAAAGGCACATGAATTGCCATATCCAGGCGCCCGAGACATGCTGCAAGCACAGGCCTTTACTCATTTTGCGGAGATTTAAGGTGTGTCAATTGGACCCAGGGCGGGTCTTTTATTTACACATGTTCGGCTAGGCGTTGGGCGGCATAGCGGGCAAGTCCGGGATCCCTCCGACCTATTGGGGCGGTGCCGCATTTTCTGGAGAAGAGGGTTCCGTGGCGTGATCGCCTTCAACGGGCTCCGATTCATTTTCAGAAGGTTCGGCCATCTCACCCTCATTCAGTTCATCCGGGCTCATGGACTCTTCCCGCTGAAATTCCTCGTCCATCTTTGAATAGGGGGCTGAAGCAAAGGGGCGGATCTGATCGGTTTTAACCGGAGCCTCCGGCACGCCTCCAATTGCGACACGAGTGGAGAAGCCTGGCCCGACAAGCACGGAAGACCCCGGAACTCCTTTCGGGCTAACCTCTACCAAGCCCTCAAAAACGTCCACTTCGGTCACTCCACGGCGATTGACTTCCACGTCAAAGCGAGTTCCTCGCACGGCAATCACTGCACTCGGCGTTCCCAGTTGAAACGGCGCTTCGCCGCCGGTGCGTTTCCTGATGAAAGCACGAATATGGCCAATCAGAAGCTGAAAATAATTCCAGCTTCCCAGGCCCGGAGCGCTCAAAATTAAACGCGTGTGAGGGCGCAGCAGAATCTGGCTCTCATCTTGAAGCGTTAATACCAACAGGCCGTTCTGAGTGTCCAACAGGGTTCCGGCTGGGAGAGCCAGCCCGCGTACCGGCGAGGAGGCCTTGTGTCCGGGCAGTTGAACCTGGATCTTGCCCTTCCATTCGGAAATGAGGGCCCCGGCCAGAGGAGCGGCGGAAGGCTTGGCGGACGGCCGTGATTTTTGGGCTGCCGTCGCACACCATACGCACTGGAGCAGAGCGATAAGGATGATTGAATAACGCCTAAGAAGCCGGCGGGGCATGAATACTCCTCCATGTTGCCATCCTATGGCCTGGCGTTCGGAAATACAAGCCGGAAGCGTGTGCCAACCGCGGCGTCACTGCTTGCTTCCACTCTCCCGCCATGCCCTTCTGCGACCCGTTTGACAAAAGCCAGCCCCAGGCCCCAACCGCGAACCCCGTGTTCGTGTTCGCCGCGGCGGAAGTAGGGTTCGAACAAGCGCGGGATTTCCTGTTGTGGGATCACCGGCCCGGCGTTCGAGACCTCGATGATCACCTGGCCGGTCTCTTCCCACACGCGCATGCGCACCTCGCCGCCGCGCGGGCTGTATTTGACGGCGTTGCTAAGCAGATTCAGCAGGGCGCCCGCGATCAAATCGGAATCCCCCTCGAACTGCGGCCACCGTTCCACCCCGTCTACCTTGACGCTGACCTCCGCCGACTCCGCCAGCGGCTTGATCACGGCGCTCAAGTGGGCAAAGGCCGCTTCAAGGTCCATGGGTTCACGCCGGGGCGCGCGTCCCCCCGAGTCCAGGCGCATCACATCCAAATAGGCATTGATCAGGGCCACGAGCCGGTTGGATTCCCGGAAAATGGTCTCAGCCGCTTCCCCGGATCCCTCCGCTTCGGGATACCGCATCAGGAACTCGGCGTAACCCTGAATTGAGACCAGGGGAGTTCGCAACTCGTGCGTTACGAAGCCCAGCGCTTCAGCTCGCGCCAAGTCCCGCTCCAACCGGGCGCTCAGGTCCGTGATAATCATCATCAAGCCCCCGGATTTGGCGTGGGGCTCGGGACGCAGCCGGACAGCTTGTACAAGCCAAAGCCCTTTGTCACTAAGCAATTCAGTTTCCAACCGTGCCCCTGGCTCGGAAAGGGCTGCATCCATCTCCTGCATGCGAGGCTGGTGGAACGCGGCCATGATTTCCTTAAACCGCGCTTGCGGAGAGTAGCCGGCCTTTCTTAAGAATTCCCGCCAGCCGGAGTTCTGGAAGATCAAGTTCCCCTGGGGGGCAAAGACGGCCAAACCTTCCTGGATGTTGGCGAGAAGCGTCTGGCTGAACGTGTACAGGGATCCCAACTCTTCTTCCATCTTGCTTACAGCAGCAACCTTCCAGTGCAGGTCGGCTCTGGAGGCGTTATCCGCGCTCCCTCGGAGCGCTGACCTTAAACCGGCGATGCTGTCCGGATGGGTTCCATGCAAGGCGCCCTGCAAGCGCCGCAGGCTTCGGGTAAGGCTGCGGTCCATGGCAATCAGATTCTCCACTTGGACGATGGGAAGCGCCATCAGACCGACGCAAAAAAATGGGCCGAAAGAGATCAGCCGGTCATGATCGGTCAGGAGGAGATAACCCAGGCCGTACATCCCAAAAATCAGAGCTGCGGAGACCAGCATTCCTTGCCATCCCGGGCGCCTCAGAAGAAGCCAGGTCAGGAGCATGCTGAAGATGCTCAGCAGGACCAACTCACCCCCAAATCCCAAGGGCCGCAAATTTCGTCCCGCAAGCAATCCGTCCACCAGATTTGCCTGGATTTCCACTCCCGGCATCAGCCTTTGGGTGCTGACAGGAACAGCAAAACGATCAATGATCTCTGTAGAGGCAAAACCGATGAGGACAACTTTGTCGCGAAGGACGCTGCCCCCTTGCCCTTGGAGGAGGTCCGCCGCAGACACCCAGTCGAAAGGTGGGGAAGATTCTTCGGGGTTGATCTGGCGATGGAAATCAATCAGCAGGAACCTGCGGCGAAGATGCTCAACTCCCGTTTTTTTGCGGGATGCCGCATTGGCTTGCAATGCTTCCGGCAGAGTGCCAGGCAATTTCCCTTCGGCCACGCGCGCCACATCGACAGCCAGGGCGAAGCGAGGCCCATCAGTGGTCATTTCAGCAAGAGGAACACTGCGGCAAATGTCGTCCGGACCTAGTATCGCCTGCACGTGCCCCACGGCTGCGGCGTTGCGGGCGAAAATGGGTAAGGGATTGAGCCACGCGCGCGAACCCAGGCCGGTCGCAACCTTGGAGGCCAGCACCACGTTTCCTGCCGACTTAATGGCTTCCGCCAAATCATCGTCATTTTGAACAGTGGTGGGCTCCGAGAGAAGAATATCAATTCCCAAAGCCCGGGGGTGCTGGGCGCTGACCGCGCGGACGAGTGCGGCCAGAAGAGACCGGGGCCAGGGCCAGGCGCCATAGCGTTGCAGGCTGGAGTCGTCGATTAAGACCAGGGCGATTTTGCGCGAAACGGGCAGCGGAGGACGCAGACGGAAGTAGAGATCGCTCGCCCTCCGGCTAAGTTCCTGCACGGGATACGTCAGACTGAGTGCTCCGGTCAAGCCGAGCAGGAGAATGTTCAGGTACACCCAGCGCGCCAGGCGCTTTTGTCTTGGTCCGGCGGTTGCTCCAGTTCCGGTCATGAATCTTCGGGTCCCAAATCAATGCCCAGGCGGCGAGCTTTGTTGTAAAGAGACTTCCTCCCGATCCCCAGCCGCTTGGCAGCCAGTGATCGGTTGCCGTCCGCGTCGCGCATGGCCCGCAGGATGTGCCGGCGCTCCATTTCCCGCAAGGTTTCCGCTGGCGTGGCATCCGCCTCGCCCAAAGTCCTCACGGGGGATCTGCCGCGCTCTACATCGGCTGCCGTGATTTCTCCGAAAGAAGAGAAGAGCGCCAGCCGTTCGACAGCATTCTCCAGCTCCCGCACGTTGCCAGGCCAGGAAAGACTTGCCAGGGCGGCGACGGCATCGTCCCGGATTGATATGCGTCTTCGATTGCGCTGATTGAAGTCGTCCAGAAAATGGCGGACCAGCAAGGGAATGTCCTCGCGGCGTTCGCTGAGGCAGGGAAGGTGAATGACCACCACCGCCAGCCGGTAGTACAAATCCTCACGGAAATGTCCAGCCTGGACGAGTTCATCCACGTTCCGGTTCGAGGCAGCCAAAACGCGCACATCCAGGGGAATAATCGCATTGGATCCCAGCGGCCGGACTTGCCCTTCCTGAAGGACTCGGAGCAGTTTTACCTGCATCAGGTTGCTGGTTTCGGTAATCTCATCCAAAAACAGTGTTCCGCCACTGGCCGCTTCTATCAGTCCGCGGCGGCTTCGATCGGCTCCCGTGAACGCGCCTTTTTCATGTCCAAAGAGTTCGCTTTCCAGCAGCGTTTCAGAAACCGCCCCGCAGTTAATCGGCACAAAAGGCATCGCAGATCGGCGGCTATGCTGATGGATGGCCCGCGCCACCAGTTCTTTGCCTGTACCGCTGGCGCCAGTAATGAGCACGGTCGCCTCGCTGGACGCAACCCGGGCAATGCCGCGATACACGTCCAGCATCTTGGGGCTTCGCCCCACGATTGAGGTGGGCGGGGAAAAAAGGCTGGCAGCCGGCGCTTCGGATGCG
>JAJYHU010000403.1 GCA_021784615.1 Acidobacteriota bacterium
TTGCGGCTCAACTTGCCCCAGAACCTTGACGGGGGCGGGTTTGGGCTGCGGCTCGGCGGCTTTTTGCTGCCGGAGCCGCATCTGAAGCAGCTTCTTGTTCAGTTCGATTCTGGGCGCTTTCTTCTTTTTTTTCTTTGTGATCTTATGGTGGAAGATCTGTGCGGGGACTGTGACGGAGTTGGTCCTGGTTTCTTGAGACTCTGGAGCGGACAGGAAAGCTAATTGCGTCCCTTGCTTGACGGCTCCGGGCTCAACCACAACCCCGGGCAGCGGCGCCGCAATCTGCTTTAATGAGGGCGCACAACTGACATGCAGCGGGCCACCGTTCAGGCTGACGGCTTCAAAGGCTGGCGCATCCTCGCTGTCGCCGACTTGAAAGCTGCATCCGTTTGTGTGAATCCAGATTGGGTCGCGCCCGTAACCCGCCACCAGCGCCGCC
Source organism: Acidobacteriota bacterium (assembly GCA_021784615.1). Lineage (GTDB taxonomy): Bacteria > Acidobacteriota > Terriglobia > UBA7540 > UBA7540 > JAMCXS01. The sequence continues at coordinate 440 of JAJYHU010000403.1, forward strand.
TGATGGCCCGCGGCGTCACCGGCAATCGCATAGCGCGCATTGCGCAGAGGCAAACGCAATGGATCGCCGTCGCTCGCCCAAAAATCTCCCTGAGGGACGAAGCTAATCCCGGCGTTTTCGCTTTGGGATTCCGCTACCAGGGCGCGGGTTGCGGTTCCGCCGGCGTCTTCGCCCGCCTCAATGCGGATGCGGTCAAAGCTGCTGTCGGAAACGGTGATGGAGGAATTCCTTGGGCTGAGAAGTGGCTCAAACGGCCAGGAGCGGCCGCCGCGATTCATCGCGAGCAAGGTTCGCCGCTCTGCGGGTCTCCGGACAACGCTTGGTTCATCGGGCGAGAGCAGGGCAATCACCAGGGAATCAGAAACCGTTTGGCCGCCAAAGCCGCTGAGCTTTGCGATTCCTTTCCCGGCAAGGCGCAGCGTCCAGTTTGGGAAGAACTGAGCTTGAGCGCGTCCGGCCATCCGCAGGCTTGAAGATTTCCCGAAGGCTTCCAGGCTTTCATCGAGGTTCACGATGGAGCGCGGCACCGCTTCGCTTCTCAACCAGGGCTCAAAGGGCGCTGTGCCTTGAAATCCTCCCAGCGCCATCTTGATTTGCATGTGCCAGCCCGCTGCGGCGCGCGTCAGTTCGCACTCCATATCCGCCGGCAGGTTTGTGCCCGGATACCGGGCGTTGACGAGCGCGATGCGGATCAAATGCTCGTGCTGTTCCATCCGCACGAGGGGAGTGCCGGCAAAACGGCGGGTGTCAATCGCCCATCGTTCACTGCCGTCCAGCCTGAAGGCCGCGCGCTTGTGGCCGGGCACAAATTGCAGGCGTCCTTGCGGCCCGCCAAACTTGAGGGGCAGGGTGGCCGCGGCCGTTCCCGCCAAGCCCAGCATCTCCCGGCGCGTAAATGACAGCCGGGACTGTGAGTCCAGAAACTCGATCGCGGTAAGGCCGGCGCGCCGAACGCGCGGCAGGCGGCGGGAGCGGAGCGCTGACAGGTTCAGCCGAGGAAGGCGCATAACAATGCCTCTGTAGGAGTTGGAATCTCTAAACCAATTGTTTGGTTACTAGATTGACAATCTGTGCACTACCTGATCGGCCCGTAATATACACTGTGTCGCCGCAACATGCAATGGCCGAAATTGCAGGCGGCCTTCATCCCTAAGCGAGATATGATCTCCGCCCGAAAGAGCGCCAAATCAGCTCAATCGATTGGCTGAATCGCGACAGAACTTCAAGAAGGATGCTTGTCCGCCCGGCTCGGACTTCGAGTATAATCCCCCGCAAGAAGGGAGTCACAAAATGCTGACACGAAGGCAATGGATCGGGCGAATGGGCACGGCGGCATTGCTGGCGGGCGGGCGTTCCAAACAGGCAGAGACGGCTGGGCGGCCGGAGCAGGGAGCGGCTCCTGCCGGGTGCGGGGAACGAACGCGGAGCCGGGAGTTTTTCTACCGGCCGGCTTGCGCGTGGGCGGCGGACTTTATCCCTTTTTACAAGGATGGAACATTCCATTTGTTCTATCTGCTGGACTGGCGGGACAGGTGGGAGCACGGCGAGGGCGTTCCCTGGTACCAGGTGAGCACGCGCGACTTTGTCCATTTCACCGATCACGGCGAAATGCTGGCGCGGGGTGGAGCCGAGGACCAGGACCTCTATGTTTTTACCGGCTCGGTGATCGAGGCCGAGGGCCGGTTTCATATCTTCTACACGGGCCACAATGGGTACCTGGAGCAGCAGGGGAAGCCGCGGCAGGCCATCATGCACGCCGTGAGCGACGACCTGTTGCATTGGCAGAAGATTCCTCACGATATCATCTACGCACCGGAGGCGCTTTATGAGCGCGACGATTGGCGGGACGCTTTCGTTTTTCGCAACCAGGAAGCCGGGGAATACTGGATGCTGGTCGCGGCCCGGCTGAAAACCGGACCCTCGCGGCGCCGGGGCTGCACGGCGCTCTGCACGTCCAAGGATCTGAAAAAGTGGGAAGTGCGAGAGACCTTTTACGCTCCGGCCCTGTACTACACACACGAATGCCCGGACCTGTTTCGCATGGGGGACTGGTGGTATCTGGTTTTTTCCGAATTTAGCGACCGCATGGTAACCCGCTATCGCATGAGCCGGTCGCTCCGCGGGCCCTGGCTTGTGCCCGCGAACGATACGTTTGACTGCCGGGCGTATTACGCGGCCAAGACCGCCTCAGACGGCAACCGGCGATTCATTTTTGGATGGAATCCGACCCGGGAGGATAACAGCGACAGCCGCCCCTGGCAGTGGGGAGGCAATCTCGTGATCCACGAGGTGGTGCAGGAGCGCGGCGGGACGCTCGTGGTCCGCATGCCTGCGGCGATTGAAAGAGCTTTTTCAAAAGAGCTTCCATGCAGCTTCAAGCCGGGGTTGGGCCAGTGCGAAATCGTTGGGAATTCCGTAAAGCTCGCGGGGCCTGGCTCTTTTTCGTGCGCAGTGGCGGGTGCGCTGGCCGAACCCGGCAAGATCGAGTTGAGCGTGGAATTCGGGGCGGGAACAAAAGGCTGCGGCATCATGGTCGGCGTAAGCGAGGACCTGGAAAAGGCCTATTACATTCGCCTGGAGCCGGATGGCAACCGGCTGGTGCTTGATTCCTGGCCGCGTCCGGGAGACGTGCCGTTCATGGTGGGGATTGAACGGCCGATTGCTCTGAAGCCTGGCGTTCCGACGGAATTGAAAGTCATTGTGGAGGCCTCCATTTGCGAAGTTTATGCGGGCGGCAAGCTTGCCATGAGCACCCGCACCTACGGCCGGCACAGCAGCGCCTGGGGTGTTTTCGCTAAAGAGGGCGCGGCGCAATTCCGAAACATCCGGGTGACGACGCTGTAAGGCGCCGCAATCACAAATCGCCGCTACAGTTTGTAGCCGATCTTCCGCAGGAGTTCTCGCCGGGCCTTGATGTCGGCTTCAGTTTCGACGCCTTTGGTCTTGACGCCGTCGATCACGCCGAGGATGCCGCGGCCCTGGGCCGTTTCCGCCACAATCACTTCCACGGGATTGGCCGTGGCGCAGAAGATTCGGCAGACTTCCGGGACGTTCTTGACGGCGTTGAGAATGTTGATGGGGTAGCCTTTTTCCATGAAGATGATGAACGAGTGGCCGCAGGAAAGGGCAAGCGCATTTTCCTGAGCCAGGCGAATCAGGTTCGGATCGTTGCCCGTCCAGCGGACCAGCGCGGGGCCAGAAGATTCGCAGAAGCCGATTCCGAATTGAATTTCCGGCACGCTCTGGACAATCGCTTCGTAGAGGTCCTCGACGGTCTTGATAAAGTGGGACTGGCCGAGGATAAAGTTCATGTCGGCGGGTTTTTCGATTTTGACGGTTTCGAGTTCCATCTCACACTCCACGACGATGGTATTTGATCAGATTGTAACTCGGACGGGGCGGCTGCGCGGTGGTTTTTGGCTTACTCGTTCACTTTGAGCACGGCCAGGAAGGCTTCCTGGGGGATATCGACTTTGCCCACGCGCTTCATGCGGCGCTTGCCTTCCTTCTGTTTTTCCAGGAGCTTGCGCTTGCGGGTGATATCCCCGCCGTAGCATTTGGCCAGAACGTTTTTGCGCATGGCGGGAACGCTTTCCCGGGCGATGATCTTGGACCCGATGGAAGCCTGGATTGCCACTTCAAACATCTGGCGCGGAATCAGTTTGCGCATTTTCTCGCAAAGCGAGCGGGAGCGCGGGTAAGCGATGTCGCGATGGCAGATGAAGGAAAGGGCGTCCACCACTTCACCCGCCACCAACAGATCCACTTTAACCAGCTTCGACTCCCAATAACCTGAAAAATGGTAATCGAGAGAGGCATAGCCGCGCGAAACTGACTTCAAGCGATCATAGAAGTCGAGCACCACTTCGTTCAGCGGCAGCTCATAGGTCAGCAGAACGCGATGCGGGGCGACAAACTCGAAACCTTTCTGGGTGCCGCGTTTTTCTTCCACCAGCGCCAGAATTCCGCCCAGAAATTCATCCTGAGTCAGGATAAGCGCGGTGATCACCGGCTCTTCGATCTTGGCGAGTTCGCTGGGGTCCGGAAATTTGGAGGGGTTGTTGACCTCCACCACCTTTCCCTCCTTGGTGGTGATGCGGTAGCGGACGCCCGGCGCCGTGGTGATCAGGTTCAGTTGGAATTCGCGCTCGAGGCGCTCCTGGATGATCTCCATGTGCAACAGGCCCAGGAACCCGCAGCGGAAGCCGAAGCCGAGAGCGGCGGAGTTTTCCGGCTCGTAGAATAAGGACGAATCGTTCAAACGCAGCTTTTCCAGCGCGTCTCGCAGCGATTCATACTGGTTGGCTTCCACGGGA
>JAJYHU010000406.1 GCA_021784615.1 Acidobacteriota bacterium
GCCGTCGTCTGCCACGGAAGGACGCACTCCATCCAGGGATGAGCGTATTCCCAAAATCCCGCCCGCTTCCAGAGAACGAACAACTGGTCAAGTCGCCCAAAGAAATCGACCAAGCCGCCCTCTTCCGTGTGGACGTGCTTGTAAAAGTTAAGTCCCTGCAACTTTTCGCCGCTTTTGGGGTCAGCCTTGCCATCCGCCTCAATCGTGGCGTGCAGCGGAAAAAACCACTGCGCGAAGGCTTGCCGCGTTCCGCCAACTTGCTTGAACCCTTGCGGACAGGGCACGCACCACGATTCAAGGTAATCGAACCTTTTGTCGTTCATAACGATTTTCAGATCATCAAGAAGAACACCCAAGTCATCGTAGAGCAGATAGAAAGACCGAAAGTTGGGCCGATGGGAACGGATCTTGAGCTTGGCGCCCGCTATCACTCCAAACTGGCCCATGCCCGCCCGGACCGCATCAAAAAGATCCTGATTTTGCTGAGCCGAGCAGCGCACAATCTCGCCTTCACCGGTTACGACTTCAAGCTCAAGGGCGTTGTCAGCCTGAGTTCCCAGCCGCCATGAGGCCACGCCCAGCCCGCCGGTTGAAAGAGTGCCGCCGATCGTCACGCCCAGATTATTGGTGAGGACCGGAGGCGAAAGTTGCTGCGGCGCCAGGTGTTCAACAAGCGCCCGCCATTTGAGGCCCGCCTGGCACGTCACCGTGCCCTGGCCGGGATTCACATCCAGAACCTTGTCAAGCGAGGTCATGTCCAGCACGATCTGATCGGAAAGGGACTGGCCAGTCTGGGAATGTCCCCCGCCGCGCGTTGAAACGGAAAGCCCGTGGCGGACCGCAAACTTGACGGCGCTCGCCACATCTCCCTTGGAGGCGGGCCGCACCACGGCAGCCGGCTTTCTCACGATCATGCGCCCGAAATCTGTCGAGACGCTTTCCCGGGAGGCCTCATCCAAAAGGACTTCCCCACGGATTTCCCGCGCCAGTTCGGACGCCCAGGTCATTTCGTGCCCTCCAAAAATTGAACGTTAACCCAGTGGGAAAGGAGTGTTTTAGTTAACTTACCAAATTATCACAGAGAGCGCCCGGCCCACAACGGCGCCAGTAGCAAATCCGGCCTTAAAGTTTGCGCCGCGCGATCTCCCACGGAAGAACCGTAACTTGTCCACTGCTTTTGCATCATGTAAGATGACGGATGGCAGGCATAAAATCAGAATCATTCTCTTTTTGAAAGGTGCGGAGGTGTAAATTTGGCTGAAACGCCCGAATACGATGTTGCAGTGATTGGAAGCGGTCCGGGAGGATACGTCGGAGCAATTCGCGCTGGGCAGTTGGGATTGAAAACCGTCCTGATTGAAAAGGACAACAAGTTCGGTGGAACTTGTCTTCACGTCGGGTGCATCCCCACAAAGGATCTGCTGTTGAACGCCGAAGTTTACAACTATTTCCAGCACGCCAAGGAATTCGGGATCGATTGCAAGGGATTTTCCATCAACTGGCCAGCCGTCATGGCGCGCAAGACCAAGGTGGTGACAAAACTGGCCAAGGGCGTGGAGTTCCTGCTCAAGAAGAACAAAGTGGAAGTGGTACAGGGTTACGGACGGCTGGCCGGGCCGGGCCGCATCAGCGTTACGGACGCGAAGAACCAGTCCCGCGAAATCCAGGCCAAGAACATCGTCTTGGCGACGGGTTCCGAGGCCAAGATGATTCCGGGGCTCGCGCCGGATCCCAAAACCATCCTGTCCAACAAGGAAATTCTGGACATGAAAGAATTGCCGAAATCGATGGTCGTTATCGGCTCAGGAGCGGTGGGAGTGGAATTCGCTTCCATCTTCCATCGATTCGGGACGGAAGTAACGGTCATTGAGATGCTGCCGCGCATGGTGCCACTCGAAGATGAAGAGATATCTTCCGAGCTTGAGAAGGCTTTCAAGAAACAAGGCATCAAGGTGCATACCGGGGCCAAAGTGCAGAAGGTCACGAAGGGAGCGAAAGGCGTTTCCGTTGAGTTCACCGATGTCGCAGGGAAAGCCCAGATGCTCGACGCGGAGACATGCCTGGTAGCGGTGGGCAGGGCTCCCAACACCCAGAACCTCGGCCTCGAGAAAACCAAGGTCAAGCTGGAACGGGGATTCATCAAGGTCGATCCTTTCATGCGCACGGACGAGCCCGGAGTTTACGCTATCGGCGATATTGTTGCGGGAAGCCCGCTGCTGGCCCACGTGGGATCGATGGAAGGGATTGTGGCCGTGACCCATGCGGCAGGGAAATCCGCCGAGCCGATTAACTACCGGCAGGTTCCGAACTGCACCTATTGCGAACCGGAAGTCTCCAGCGTAGGTCTTACGGAGCGGCAGGCTCGCGAAGAGGGACACAAAGTGAAAGTCGGGAAATTCCCCTTTGCGGGCAATAGCAAGGCCGCCATTCTGGGAGAGCAGACAGGGTTTGTAAAAATTGTCAGCGATGAGCGCTATGGCGAGATCCTGGGCGTCCACATGATCGGGCCGCGGGTGACGGAAATGATCGCCGAAGCGGTCGTGGTAATGCGGCTGGAAGGCACGGTGGAGGATTTGGAGCACACGATCCACCCGCACCCGACGCTGACGGAGGCTGTGCCTGAGGCGGCGCACGCAGTCTTCGGAATGGCGATCCACATTTGATTCGCCGCTCCCAGGGCGCCGCAGCGACCGGCCAAAGCGCCGAGGATGGCGCCAGCAAGATGCTCTGCCAGGTTGAACAACTGGGCGTTGTGAACTACGCCGAGGGGCTTGAGCTGCAACAAGCCCGCGTTGCCGCGCGAAAGGCCGGTGAAATTCCGGACACGCTGCTCCTGCTGGAGCATCCGCACGTCTACACGCTTGGGCGAAACGCCAAACGCGAAAATCTCCTATTCTCAAGCGAGCGATTGGTGGAATTGCGCGCGGAGGTTTTTGAAACAAACCGCGGCGGCGACGTAACCTATCACGGTCCCGGCCAGTTGGTCGGCTACCCGGTTTTTGACCTCAAGCAGCACCGGAGGGACCTGGGCTGGTACATGCGGTCCATCGAGGAAGTGTTTATCCGCGTCGCCGGGGAATTTGGAATTGCGGCAGGACGGAATCCCAAGGCCACCGGGGTTTGGGTGGGCAACGACAAGCTGGTTGCCATGGGCGTCCACGTGTCGCGCTGGGTGACTTCTCACGGCTTTGCTTTTAACGTGAACACCGATCTGCAATTCTTTGACTGGATCGTTCCTTGCGGATTGCGCGACAAGGGAGTGACCTCGCTTGAAAAGCTCCTGGGCCGCCCCGCGCCGATGAACACCGTCATCGAGCGCGTCGTCCCGGCTTTCGGCCAGGTATTTGGGCTCGAGATGGTCAACGTTCTCTCTGAAGATCATGCTCCGTCCCGGGGCTGATTGCGCGCCCGAAACGTCCGCCATGGCCTCGGGCGCTTTCCATCCGCAATAGCCTTCCCAGCAGGCATTGCAGCGCAACAAATTGCGCTGTTGCCGAAGCGACCGAGCCGCTCGTTGCACATGACATCCCAGCAGAGGTCGTTGACCTCCGAACCCTGTTGCCGTACGATGAGCAATGCGTTCGGGGCTCTGCGCGCGAGTACGGCGAAGTCATGTTGCTGGACAAAAAGACGCGCATGGGCGACCCGGAACCTGACAAACCACTCGTTTTTTATTGCTCGTTACGAGGAGACTGATGCCCACGAATGTCGTGATGCCGCAGATGGGAGAAAGCATCGCCGAAGGGACCATCATCAAGTGGCTGAAAAAGACCGGCGAACGCGTTGAGCGCGACGAACCCTTGTTCGAAATCACCACAGACAAGGTCGATGCGGAAATCCCATCGCCAGCCACGGGAGTCCTCTCCAAAATTTTGGCGTCCGAGAATGAAACTGTGGCCGTAAATACCGTGGTGGCGGTCATCGAGCGGGAAAGTTCGGCTGAACCGGAGGCAAAGCGGGAATTCGCCGCAGCCCCGGTTCCGGCGGTCGGGAAAGCGCCACAAGCAAAGCCCAGCCCCGCAGAGAGCAAAGCCGAACAACCTGCCGGAACAGTCGCCGAGCCTGGCCATCATCCCGGCGAGAAGGTCCGCTCTTCGCCCCTGGTTCGGCGCATCGCCCGCGAGAACAACATCGATCTGAACCGGATTCAAGGGACGGGCCTAGGCGGCAGGATCAACAAGAAAGACGTTCTCACCTTCCTGGCCGGAAAAACTGTCCGCGAAAGTGAAGCGCTGGCAGGCGCCGCCTCGGCAGCGGAAGTTTCCGGAGTTTCAGGCGGGCCAAGGAAGATCATTGAGTTCACCGGCCCCACCTCCGTCGCCCCGATGACGCCCATCCGCCGCCAGATCGCCGCGCACATGATGGCCAGCCAGAATACCTCCGCTCACGTTACCACGGTGTTCGAAGCCGAAATGACGAACATCGTCGAGATGCGCATGCGCATGGCACAGGAATTTGAGCATAGCGCAGGCCTGAAGCTGACCTATACGCCTTTCTTTGTCCGGGCTGCCATCGAGGCCATCAAGCAGTTTCCCATCTTCAACTCCTCCGTCGAAGGCGCCAACATTGTCTACAAGCGCGCCGTCAATTTCGGGATCGCCGTGGCGCTTGAAACCGGACTGATCGTGCCGGTCATCAAGCACGCAGACCAGAAGGACTTCCTGGGCATCGCCCGCGCCGTTCAGGAACTCGCCGAGCAGGCACGCTCAAAACGGCTGAGT
>JAJYHU010000343.1 GCA_021784615.1 Acidobacteriota bacterium
CTACCCCCGAGCAACGCTCCCGATATCCTTCGTCGTGACATGTTGTATGCGAAAGCAGCGGGCTTTAATGGGGTTCGCTTCATCGCCGGTCTTGCCTACCCTTATCAACTCGATCTGTGTGACGAAATCGGCCTTTTGGTTTGGGAAGAGTCGATGGCGAGCTGGCTTCCGGCGCCCTTTCCTGGAATGAAGGAAAAATATGAAATCACGGTTCGAAACATGGTGCTTCGAGACCGCAACCATCCAAGTATTGCAATCTGGGGAATGCTGAACGAGACTCCGGACGGCCCGATTTTTCGGGAGGCGGTTGCCGCATTGCAGACGGTTCGGGCAGTCGACGACGCGCGCCTGGTGCTGCTGTCAAGTGGGCGATGGGACGGCCAGCCCAGCATCGGTTCAGTCAGCAATCCCGGCAGTTCGGAATGGCAGCATGTGTGGGGCTTGGAAGCGCCCGGGGCGCACCCACTCACTACAGGCAAGATAGGAGGATACTGGAAGGACTCCGGCGATGCGCACTTCTATCCGGAGGTGCCCCAGACGCCGCAAGTGAATCGGGAAATTCGAACCCTGGGCCAGAACACCAAGCCGGTGTTTCTTTCGGAATATGGGATTGGCAGCATGATGAATGTCATTCAGGACGCGCGAATGTTCCAGCAGGCGGGCGCCCGCCCTGACCTTGAGGACTTCACCCTGATGCGCTCGATGGCTGAACGGTTCACCGCTGACTGGAACCGCTGGGGGATGGACGGTGTGTATTCGTTTCCAGAGGACATGCTACAGGAAAGCCAGCGGCGGATGGCGCGCCACCGGCTGCTGGGTTTCAATCTCATCCGCTCCAATCCTAAGCTTTGTGGATTCAACCTGACGGGCATGCTGGACCATGTGATGACCGGCGAAGGTGTTTGGAGGTTCTGGCGAGACTGGAAGCCAGGAGCAATGGACGCCATGCAGGACGGCTGGTGGCCGCTGCGCTGGTGTTTGTTTGTTCAGCCGGAGCACGGCTACGCCGGCCGGCCCATCAGAATAGAAGGGGTGCTGGCAAACGACGATGCGCTTCAGCCGGGAGAATACCCGGCGCAGTTCAGGATTTGCGGCCCGAGCGGTATCGCATGGGATCGGCAGACAGTGGCGCGCATTCCACGACCGGCGCCGGGGCATGACGGACCGCTGGCCGTACCCGTACTGAACGAAGAGGTAGCGCTAAGCGGACCGCCAGGAACTTACGAACTGGTCGCGACCCTGGAGCAAGGCGGAGCGCCAAAGGGAAGGTCCTGGCAATTCTATCTTTCTGATGCCGCCTCACTGCCCCGGCTGAACCGGACCGTGACAGCGTGGGGAATTGAGCAAAAGGCCCAGGCTTGGCTAAGGGAGCATGGAGTAACGTGCGAACGATTTGGAGGGTCCAAGCCGAGCCGGCGCGAGATCATTCTGGTGGGCGACTTATCAAAAACGGGGGCGAATGGGAACGCATGGAAGGAGCTGGCACAACGGATGGCCCGGGGCAGCGCGGTTGTGTTCCTTTCGCCTCTGGCCTTCCAACGGAAGAAAGACAAGGTGGCCTGGCTGCCGCTGGCCAAGAAAGGGCGCTGCTACAAGTTTGGTGACTGGTTGTACCACAAGGAATGTGTGGCCAAGGAGCACCCGATTTTTGACGGCTTGCAGGGCAAGGGAATTCTGGATTGGTACTACTACGGGCCCATGATCCCCCATCACCTCTTCGACGGGCAGGAGACGCCTGATGAAATCGTTGCGGCAGCGTTTGCAGCAGGCTATTCGACTCCTGGTGGTTACGCGTCGGGAATATTGCTGGGTTCCTATCGGTTTGGTGCGGGCCGATTCTGGGTGAACACCTTTCCAGCGTTAGAGAACCTGGACGCGCACCCAGCGGCAGATCGCATCATTCTCAACCTTATCGACTATGCGTCAAGGTTTGTGAAAACACCGATTGCAGCACTTCCTTCCAATTTCGATGAGCAGCTCAAGGCGATCGGATACAGTCAATGACCTGCCGCGGCAAATTTATGGAGTGGCAGCCAGCTGCTTGGAAAGCGGTTAACCTCATTTCAACGATCATGCCCGCAGACGCAGCTTACTTTCGGCAGCTGCAACTTTTGAAGTCAATAGACACTGTGACTGTCAGAGTGAGACAACGAGTGGCGTTAACGAACTCCCTGGAGGAGTTTCAAAGTTGAGTAGAAGGGCAAACTGCGCTCGGTACGATGCTTGAACAAAGGAGATACGAATGAGCGGTGAATGGGACAGGCGCGAATTCATGAAGAGTGTAATTTTGCCGGCGGGCATGTTGTCCGTAAGCCTGCACGGGCAAGCTCAGACCGTGCACACACATGGCGGAGTGCCGCTGATAGCCTTTCGGATTGCCCCCAAGCATTGGCTGACGGATGATTGTTTCCAGGCCTTACTCGATTTTTTCGCACGGCAGCCGGGGACGGTGGACGAGCTTGCTTTCTTCACATCCGATACACACCCTCCATTGCCCCTGGAAGTGATCAGCCCAAGGGCGGAACGGCTGCGAAAGATACTTCCTCGCGTCCGCCAGCACGGAATGAAGGCCGGCGTCAACGTTCTCGCCACCATGGGGCATCATGAAGAGAACCTCGCCAACTCTCTCGACAAACCCTGGCAGCGGGTGATGGATCCGGTGGGAAAGATCTGCCGCGGTTCGTACTGTCCGGCTCACCCCGAGCTGATCGATTACGCCCGAAAGCTTCATTCGACTATCGCCCAGGCAGGTCCCGATTTTATCTGGATTGACGACGACGTGCGGCTCGAGGGCCACGGCCCGGTCAGGTTCACTTGCTTCTGCGACCTCTGCGTTCGGCAGTTCTCACGCCAGGTCGGAACTCGGTTTACGCGGCAAACGCTGGTTGCGGCATTCGCTGGCGGGACACTGGACGAACGGCTCCGTTTGCGCCGGGAATGGCTGGAGCATAACCGAAGAGTCATCGACAACCTGTTGCGAAATATCGAGGAAGCCGTGCATCTGGTGAAGCCCGGGCTCCCACTGGGTTTTATGACCGGAGACCGCTTCTTTGAAGGCTACGCCTTCGAGCGCTGGGCAAAAACGCTGGCCGGTCCCGGGCAGGCGCCGGTGCGCTGGCGTCCGGGCGGAGGCTTTTACTCTGACGAAGATCTGCTGGGGCTGGTCGATAAAGCCAACGCCTTGGGCCGCCAAGTATCGGCGCTGCCGCCCCAGGTCGAAACCATCGAATCGGAAGTAGAGAGCTTTCCTTATCAGCGATTGCGGAAAAGCCGGCAAGCTACTGTAGTCGAGGCGGCGGCGTACATGGGCTCGGGCACGACAGGGTCCGCGTTTAACGTTCTCAGCATGTACAAAGACCCGCTCGGAGAGTACGCCCCTCTTTTTGACCGCATCGCGCAATATCGCTCTTTTTACCATAAGTTGCAGTCGGTGCTGGGACGTGACAGGGCGACGGGAATCTGGCCCGCGTGGAATCGCGATCTTTCCAGCACAGTGAATCCTGATGGCAACTGGCTTTCGGATTACAAATTAACTTTCAACGAGACATACGTGCTAGGCCAGATTGGGATCCCTCTTTGTTACTATCCCGACGGCGGTACGGCAACAGCCCTTTCGGGTTCTACCGTGTTTGCATTTTCGCAACAAGAGCTCCGCCACATCTTTTCGGGCGGCGTCCTAATGGACGGAAAAGCGTGGCTGACCATGAAGCGTTTGGGATTGGAAAGATGGACGGGAGTACGCGCGCTGGAAAATGTCGATCATGATGCGACCGAGGTTCTTTCAAAGCATCCGATCAACGGCCGGTTCGCCGGCTGGTCCAGGGATTGCCGGCAATCCTTCTGGTGGGAGCGCGCGTACCGTTTGCAGGCTCAAGATGACGGCGCGGGAATCCTCGCGGGGATGGTCGATTACGGCGGCCGCAATCTTGGACCCTGCATGACGGCCTATCGCAATGAACTCGGCGGACGTGTGGTTGTTATGGGATATTATCCCTGGAGCCAGATTCATAGTCTGGAGAAGTCATCCCAAATGAAGACGGTCTGTGCCTGGACCAGCCGGGGACGTCTGCCGGTCGTAGCCGAGTCCTTCGCGAAAGTTGTGATCTGGTGTCGTGAAGGTGCCGGAGGAAAGAAAGCCATCGTCGTGTTGAACGCCTCGCTCGATCCTGTCGAAAGATTATCGTTGCGAGTGCTGACCAGGGAAACTGCTTTCACGCAGATTGGCCCAACCCAAAAACCGAAGGAGATCTCCGCCGAGCGCCTTCCTTTAACCCATGGACATGTTCGAGTGATCCTGTCCGATCTCGCACCATGGAGCGCCCACCTCTTGGTCATTGGGCGGACCTGAAGGGAAAGCGATGCGCATCATTCGGAGTTGCGCGAGCGGCGCCATTGAATGTGTGACTAATGCGGCCAACCCTCCCTGATTGCTCTTGGGCAGTTGCGAGTCGCTTAGTCATGGCCGGGGTTGATCCAAGAACCGGCCAAGGGCTGGGCCTAGCGCATCTTTGGAAGCCTCCCGGCTCTGCCGGGGTGGCAGTACATACAGGAAGGTAACAGACGCACGATACCAACAACCAAATCGATTCATAACTCCGCATGAAGCCCCGCAAGAAGTGTTTTAATCCGAACAAACTGAATTGAAATACCGATTCCGAGAGATAGATGGATCGCCCTCGATTTGCATTTGATTTGCTTTTGACTTGACACGGCGCTGGGC
>JAJYHU010000088.1 GCA_021784615.1 Acidobacteriota bacterium
CCACAAGATCGGCGGTCAGGGCGGGACGGCCGGCCCGGCCTTGGATGATTTGGGTGTTCGCCGGACACGGCAAGAATTAATGGACCGGATGCTGAAGCGGCGCGCCGGAACGCTCATGCCGACGCTTCCCCCTGATACGCCGACGAAGAACCTTGACGAACTTGTCGATTACCTGATGACGCTGAAGGGGCAGACCCAGAACGAAGCGCCGGCGGCTGCGGCTCCATCCGGGCCGGTGACTGTCAGCGGTTGCGAGATCTGCCATGGGCCGGGCCGAGCTCACGCGGAAGCCGAGCAAGCTGCGGCAGGCGATCCTGCAAAGATTGAAGCGGGAACAAAGCTCATCTTCCATTTTGACGCCAATCCCAAGGAGAACTCGGCACGGTGCCTTAGCTGCCATGAGTCCGGAAAGTCGCAGTCTTCCTTTGCTCATTCAGTGCATGCCACGGCGGGTGTCAGTTGCATTGACTGCCACGCGATCCATCCGGTTAATCTGGCGGATGCCGGGAAACCCCAACTCCAGACGGCGCAAGCGCAATTCTTTGGCGTCCCCAGGCTGAACAAAGAAAACACCTGGCTGGCCGGTCCCTTGCTTAAGCAGCCACAACCAGGTCTCTGCTATAGCTGCCACCGCACCGTGCAAGCGCAATTCGCCCTACCGGAGCATCACCGGGTGGACGAGGGCTTCATGAAGTGCACGGATTGCCACAATCCTCACGGCACAATGAACCACTTCCAATTGAAGAAGGCCAATTGGGAGGCTTGCGTCAGCTGCCACGTGGAGAAACGCGGCCCGTTCGTTTACGAGCACGCGGTTGTCCGGGTTGAAGGCTGCACGGCCTGCCACACTCCCCATGGAAGCGTCAACAACTTTCTGCTGAAGCGGCGTGAGATGCGGCTGTTGTGCCTGCAGTGCCACACCGTTGTCCACACCACGCCATCGGTATCAGGATGGCACGGCCAGGCAAATGTGCCGCACGGCCGGGGCGGGTTCCAGACATCCGGAGATTGCACCCGCTGCCATGTGGCGATTCATGGATCAAACTTTGATGAGTACCTGCTGCGATAGCGATAGGAGGTGTCGCGTGCGAATCATGCGTAATCTGCTCTTTTTGACTGTGATTTTCCTGGCCATGCTGCCTGTTCTGAAGGCACAGGACCAGAGCCAGCCTCCGCTCCAGTGGGGAGGTTTCGGAGTCCAGGGATCGGCCAGCATGGGGTATCGGTTTACCGATGTCAAAGGCTATGAGCCGATGTTCCAGGAGCTCTATAATCTCCAAAGCGGGCCGCGGCTGATGAACTTCAGCACGTTCGGCCACAGCGACGGGACCAATCCCTTTGCTGACAACTTCTCACTAACCATGAGCGGCATGGGTGGCGATCCTTATCCGGGTGCGCAATTCGACCTTTCCAAGACCAAGGTTTACGACCTGCGCGTCAACTGGCGCCAATCCTATTTCTATTGGAACCAGAACGATAATGTGATCCTTCCGACCTCCGGCGTTCCCGGACTGACCGACAATCACAACTGGGCGAACGTGCGGAAAATCGGTTCGGTCGACTTGACCATGCACGCCACGAACAACCTGCGCTTCAACTTCGAGTATTACCGCACCACCTTCAGCGGCGCGACCATCACGACTTTTTCGCCCGACTTCCTGGATTCTCCGGGGAATTGGGGAGGCTACGCCCGGGCGAACGCGTATCCGCTGTATGCCCCGATCTTTGACAATGCCAACCGCATTACGGGGGGCATGGACTACACTTGGCGCGCTTGGAATTTCCACTACAACGTCGGGTATCAAACTTTCGATGACAATATGACGCTCAATGCCGTTGCGGCAGGCGAGTTGTCGATTGCTCAAACGCCCGGCGCGCCCCTCACCAGCGCCTCCTGGAGCGATTACCGAAGGCTGACAACGCCGGTCAGCGAATTCTCTTATAGCGGCAAGCCATACTCGTGGCTGGACGCGCGCGGGAGCTATCTGTTTTACCGGTACCGCGGCCCCGCCACCTTCGACCAATCCTTCAGCGGGGTCAACCCTCCCAACGCGTATTCCGTATCGGAAAACGGCAGATCGACTGTTACCGAGCCGAACAACATCGTCGAGCAGGGTTTCACTTTCCACGTCAAACCCTGGTGGGACATTGATCTCGATTACCGCTATACGAGGTTTACGACGAACACCGAAGGCCTCTTCACCAGCTTGTTTAACGGAACGACCCCGGCGGCCGAGACCGCCTCAAATGAGTGGAAGTTCGGGATGCACGAAGGCGATCTTAAGATGATTTTTACGCCGACCAACAATCTGGTGATCAGCCCCGGCGTCACGGTGTTCAAGTCTGACGTCGAGGTTCTTGAGGATGGCGAGGCCGATCCTGCCCGCACCCTCAGAAACCATGCCGTTTCGCCGATCCTGAGCGCTTTTTACAGGCCTAGCAAGTGGTTCGACGTGCGGGGGAACATTCAGACGTTCAATAACGGCGCTTCCTACACGGCTCTTACTCCGCACACGAACACCACCGGGCGCGTGGTGGCGAACGTGCACCTGGGCCAGAAGTTTACTCTCAGCGATGAAGTGTATATCGTCAATCAAAAGCTGCTGGCGGTGGACTACCACGGCAAAGTGCAGACAAACTCCACCATGCTGACTTATACCGTGAATCCCAAGTACTCGGTGTTTGCGGGTTTCACGTACGATAACGAGTTCGCCTCCGGGATTATCTCCTGGCAGCGCGGCGTGCCGACCCCCGGAACAACCGATACGCTCCGCGACCAGGCGCTCAACCGGGTCTGGCAGGCGGGCTTTGACGCCGCGCCGTGCAAGTACTTCGGCATCCGCTTTACCGGAAACTTTGAGCGCACCACTGGCTTGGGGCAGGAAAGCGGGATCAATCCGGTTTACGGGCCGCTGACCTGGCCGCTCGGGACCGGCTCACTTTACTTCAACTTCCCGAAGGCGGGCACGCTTTCCGTTGATCTCCAGCGGACCTATTACATCCAGCAGATTATTCCGGTTAACAACTTTAGCGCCAATATTTTGATGATCCGATGGACGCGTGATTTCTAAGGAGGTTCATGCTATTCTGCGACTATCGTTACGGCGAAAGCGCTCCACAAATCCAAGTTAGGCAGGCCGGCGGCCTGCACATGAGGAGGAACACAGTGAACAAGCTGAGTCGTAGGGTGACGTTTCTAGCGTTATCAACTTTCGTGGCGGGTTCCTGCCTTGTTCTGGCGCCCGGCGCCTGGGCAAAAGGGAGCGCCAAAGCCGGGAAGTCGACTTTTGACGCAAAGTGCGCCATGTGCCATGCCATGAACGGCAGCGGCAATAGCCCCATGGGAAAGAGCATGCGGGTTCCCGACCTTCGCTCGAAAGCCGTTCAGAAACAATCCGACGCCGAGATTGCCGGCCTGATCGAAAATGGCAAGGGCATGATGCCGAAGTATGGCAGCCAGCTTAGCAAGCAAGAGATCAGCGATCTGGTTGCTTATATTCGCGAATTGGGTTCCAAAAAGAAGTAAAGGCGTAATCCGCTTCATCCATCGGGCTGGAGGGAACGCAAATGAATAAGACAGTGAAAGCCGTGTTATTCATCGCGGTGCTTGCGACCGGAATTGGGCTGTCGTCGATTTCTTCTTTTGGCACCATGGATATTGCCAAAAAGGAGAAAGTAGCCTGCACGACCTGCCACGTCAAGATGGGTTCCAAGGAACTCAATGCGGTGGGAAAGTGCTACGAGAAAAGCAAGAATGTGAAGAAGTGCGAAGCGAAAGCTGAGCAGAAGAAGTAACAAGCAAGGGGATCCTCCTCGGCAGAAATTGCCGTAGGATCACGGCTAGGAGGGTAACCATGAACCTCTTCCCTTATTTAGCAACATGGGTACCGCTTTTCATCATCGTCGTGGCGTTGGCGATTTACCGCAGCGTGATGGCCAGCCATGAGGATGAGACCATCCACGTGCTCGAAGGCGACGCTCCCGCCGTGGCCGCTCAGGCCAAGCTCTCTCACAAGCTGGATGCGATTGAGCGATGGGGCAAGGCCCTTACGGTGATTGTGGTGCTTTACGGCCTGGTCATCGCCGGCATGTATCTTTACTACATTTGGCAACAAGGCGCGAAATTACCAGGATGAAAGTTGATCCACTGGCGACATCACCGAAAGCTCGGCGCCCGGTCCCGTTACCTGGTCCTGTGCGGCCTGTTCATTTCACTGGCAACGTTGGGCCGGGCGCAAAACTCAGGCGGACTTGACTGTTCCGCCTGCCACACCGATAAGGCTCAAGCTCTTAAGAGTTCCGCCCACGCGGGCTTGAGCTGCGCAACCTGCCACGCAGGAATCAAGGCTTTCCCGCATCCCAAGAATATTCCTTTGCCCACCTGCGGCCAGTGCCACGCCAAACAGGCCGGTGAGTATACCCGGAGCGCCCACGGCCTAGCGCGCGCGAGCGGCAACAAAGCGGCGCCGGATTGCCAGGTGTGCCACGGCGACGCCCACCAGATGCAAAGAACCAACACGTGGGCCTTTAAGAAGTCCATCCCGGAATTGTGCGGCGCGTGCCACGCCGGGATTTACGAGAAATACCACGCAAGCGTGCACGGGCAGGCGGTTGAGCGGGGCGTGTTTCAGGCGCCCGTCTGCACAAGCTGCCACACAGCCCATTCCGTCCAGCCGCCCAGCGTGCCCGTCTCGACGGTTTTC
>JAJYHU010000407.1 GCA_021784615.1 Acidobacteriota bacterium
CGAAGCTAGGAAGCTGTTGAAAACAAAAGGGGGCTGTGGAAAAAACAGCCAAAACGAACCGAAAACGAACCGAAAACGAAGCTAGCTAAGTTATTGAAAATACATGTTGGGCTAAAAAACGAAGCTAAGAATGGAACTCTTCAGGCTGGCGCCAAGATCCCGCCTAACCAGCCGCGCTTTCCGCCCGCGAGGCATTGTGAATCTTTTCAATCACCGCCGCCGCAAATTCTTCCGTCGTGCTCTTTCCGCCCAAATCGGGCGTACGGATTTTCTTCTCTCCCGTAACGGCCTTGAGCGCCTGCATAATGCGCTCGCTTGCCGCCGTTTCTCCCAGGTGCTCCATCATCAATGCGGAAGTCCAGATGGCGGCAATGGGATTGGCGATGCCGCGCCCTGCAATGTCCGGAGCGCTGCCGTGCACGGGCTCAAACACGGCGGGTCCAAGCCGTCCGCTGGGATTCAGGTTGGCGCTGGCCGCAAGTCCCAGGCTTCCCTGGAGCGCCGCGCCGAGATCGGTGAGGATGTCGCCAAAAAGGTTGGAGGCTACCACCACGTCCAGGCTTTCCGGGTTGGTGATCATGCGCGCCGCAAGCGCGTCCACGTGATAGATCGAGACGGCCACCTCGGGATAGTCGCGGGCGGCCGCGCGCAGCACTTCATCCCAAAGCACCATGCTGAATTGCAGCGCGTTCGATTTGGTGGCGCTGGCCAGGCGTTTGCGGGGGCTCTTACGGGCGCGCTCGAAGGCGTAGCGGATCACCCGCTCGACGCCCTTGCGCGTAAAGACGGCCTGCTGCACGGCCACTTCGTCCGCCGTTCCGCGCTTGAACCGGCCGCCCACGCCGCAGTACTCGCCCTCGGAGTTCTCGCGGACAAAGAGCATCCGGATATCGTCCGCCGTCTTGCCCTTGAGCGGAGATTCAAGCCCCGGCAGGATTTCCACGGGGCGCAGGTTGACGTAGAGGTCGAAGCCAAAACGGATGCGCAGCAGCAGGTCGCGCACGGAAACGTGATCGGGCACGCTCGGATGGCCGATGGCGCCGAGCAGCACGGCGTCAAACGGGCGCAATTGATCGAGCCCTTCCTCGGGCATCATGCGCCCGGTGCGCAGGCAATACTCGCAGCCCCAATCGAAGGTTTCAAAGGCCAGGCCGCAACCGCCGGCCGCCGCTTCCAGAACTTTGACGGCCTCGGGCACCACTTCCTTGCCGATGCCGTCGCCGGGAATAAGCGCAATACGATGAGTTTTCATAGAGCGAAATTGTACACGGAAACGGCCAAAAAGCGCCACCGGCGCGTGATGCTTCCCTTACAGCAGGATATGGCAGGCGCTTGCTTTGATGAGGAGAAAGATGGGGACGCCGGGAGCGAGCGCGAGCGCCTGGGCGGAGTGCGGCGTGATGCGCACTTTGAGATCGACGCCGCAGTCGGCGACCAACTCCACGCGTCCTCCGTCGCGGAGCAGACGCTTGACGGTGCCGGCCAGCAGATTCCTGGCGCTGGTGCGGGTGACGGGCTCGCGGGAAACAATGATGTCGTCGGCGCGAATGCCCAGCGTGACGCGGGCGCCCTGGGGAAGATCGGCGCGCGGAATGATGATGCGGCACTTTTCAAGGTCCACGACGCTTGTGCCCTGCTCTGGCTGGTGCTCCGCGATCGCGCCCATCAGAATGTTCTCAGCGCCCGCCACCTGGGCCGCCGGAACGTTGAGCGGCGCGTTGAAAACTTCCAGCGGCTTCCCTTGCTGCACGATGCGCCCCTGATTCAAAACCAGGAGGGTGTCTCCGATGCGCGCGGCGTCTGCCGGGCTGTGGGTGACGTAGAGGAAGGGGATGCGCGTCCTGCGCTGGAGTTCGGCGATTTCATCCAGCAGGCGCGAGCGCGTGGCCACATCCACGGCCGAAAGCGGTTCATCGAGCAGCAGGATGGCAGGCTTCGAACCCACGGCGCGCGCCAGCGCCACGCGCTGCTGCTCTCCGCCCGAAAGCGCCAGCGGGCACCGTTCGGCGGCATGATCGACGCCGACCAGCTTCAGCATCTCCAGTGCACGCGCCCGGCGGGATTTTTCGTCTGTCGCGCGGATGCCGTAGAGGACGTTTTCGAGCGCCGTAAGGTGCGGAAACAGCAGGTAATCCTGGAAGACGAATCCCACGCGACGCCTCTGGATGGGCAGATTGACTTGCGCCGTGGCGTCGAAGTAGACGCGATTGTCGAGCGCTATCTTTCCCTCATCAGGCGTCACCATTCCTGCGATGGCGCGCAGGGTGGTGGTTTTGCCCGAGCCCGACGGGCCAAAAACCACCGTGACGCCTTCGCCGGCGGTAAAGGCGACATCCAGAGCAAAACCGGTTGGCCCGTTCACACCGAATCGCTTTTTGATGGCGGCATCGAGCATGGGTTACTGAGCTTTCTTGGGGCGCGTCAGAACGTTGGTGAGATAAATGACTGCAATCGAGGCCAGCGTCAAGATGACGGCCAGCGCCTGCGCCGTGTGATCTTCGCCCGAGATGAAAGCCTCGTAGATGGCGAGCGGCATGGTTTGAGTTTTTCCCCGGATGTTGCCGGCCAGCATCAGCGTGGCTCCAAATTCGCCGAGCGCGCGCGCAAAGCTGAGCACCACGCCGGCCAGAATGCCGCGCGAGGCAAGCGGCAGCGTCACGCGAAAGAAGGTTTCAATCTCGCCCTTGCCCAGGCTGAAAGAGACCAGTTCGTAGCGCGGATCGATGGTTTCAAGCGCCGCCCGCGCCGACTTCACCATCAGAGGCAGCGCCATCACGCCGGCGGCAATCATGGCCGCTTCCCAGGTGAAGGCCACCGTCCAGCCCGTCAGGGCAAAGAGGTAGCGGCCCACCAGGCCGCGGCGCCCCAGCAGAAGAATCAGATAGTAGCCGGTTACGGTGGGAGGCAGAACCATCGGCAGCGTGACCAGGGAATCGCATAACTCTTTGCCTGGAAACTCGCGCCGCGCCAGGAGAAAGCCCAGGGCGGTGCCCGCGATGCTGACAACCACCGTCGCCAGGCTAACCACCAGAAGGGATATTTTGAACGCGGACCAGATCATCTGCTTACTTCACGGAACGGAAGCCGTACTTTTCAAGAATGCTTTTGCCTTGCCGGCTGAGCGCCAGGCGGATGAAGCTCTCGGCGGCTTCCGGATGCGAACAGCCTTTCACAATGGCGATAGGATACAAAACCGGCCCGTAGCTTCCATCCGGAGCTTGCGCCGCAATCGTGACCTTGCCGTGCGCGATCGGAACGTCGGTGGAATAAACGATGCCCGCGTTCACTTCGTCCCGCATCACGTAATCAAGCACCTGGCGGACGTCCTCGGCAAAAATCAGCCGCGGGTGCAGGCGCGACCAAAGGTGGAGACGGCGAAGCGACTGCTGCGCGTAAAGCCCGGCGGGAACCGTCTTGGGATTGCCGATGGCGATCCGCTTGACCCGGGGTTCGGCAAGCTGCGCGAAAGAAGCGAGACCGAGCTTCGAATCTGCCGGGACCACCAGCACCAGGCTGTTCCCGGCAAAGTCCGTGCGGCTTGCGGCAACGGTCAGCCCTTGCGCCTGAAGCTCGTCCATCTCCTTTGCGCCGGCGCTTGCGAAAACGTCCACGGGAGCGCCCGCCTCAATCTGCTTCTCAAGTTCGCCCGAGCTGCCGAAGCTGAAATCGACTTTGGTTCCGGTCTGCGCGGTATAAAGGCGGGCGATCTCGCCGAAAGCGTTTTCCAGGCTGACGGCTGCCGCGACCACGATGCTTTGGGGATGGGAAGAAACGCCGCCGGAAGGCTGCTCCGGCCGGCACGCCGAAGCTCCAATCAGAACCACACAAAGGATCGCGCCGATGCCGGTTCGTCGTGCTGCCGTTCTCAAGGCCCGGCTTGCGCGCGAGATGTACCGAGGCTGCGGCGCGGGCGTGCCCAGTGCGGCGAGGGGCATTCTCAGGAAACCTTCCAGTTGGGACGGATAATCATTACCTCCGTCGCCTTGATCAGGGCGGCCGCGGTTTCACCCACCGCCAGTTTCAAGTCGCGGCAAGCGTCGCTGGTGATCACTGCGGTCACGGTCTGCCCACCCACATCGAGCGAGACCTTGGTGAGAAGGCCCACGGTTTTGAGGCCGATGATGCGGCCGACAAGCTGGTTCCGGCCGCTAATGAACTCCTGGAGGCCGGTTCCGGAGGCCGGTTTCGAAGGCTTGTTGCGTTGCAGGGGCTCGCGGCGCCTTCCTTCCTGGAACAGCAGCCGGTCAATCTCCGACTGCGCGACGCGGTGGTGCCCGCCGACGGTTTTGACGGTGCGAACCTTGCCGCGATAGATCCACTGCTTTAGCGTCGGGTAGCTGACGCCTAGCCGCTGAGCGGCCTCGCGAACGCCCATGAAGTCCATCGATAGCCCCATTCGTCTTAATCTGATTTTATGCAGGTAATATAGACGCTTTTATACTTTTAGTCAAGGCGATATACGGGCGATATACGGGTGGTGGGTCGCACGGGTGGTGGGTCGCAATTGAACTCCTGTGGGTTTAGTGTTAGAATCCGCGCTTTCCCAAGAGGCTGGCGAATGGAGCGTAGACTGACGATTGCCTGTAACTCAAGAGTTGAAGACCTCAAATAATCTGTGCAAATACATCACAGGTGCACACATGGACAAAAGAAGATGGAGTTTATTCATGGTTGCCTCAGGTGCAGCGAGGGT
>JAJYHU010000226.1 GCA_021784615.1 Acidobacteriota bacterium
TGGTTCCCGTGCTGATGGGGAGCGAACTGCGCGAGCGCATAGTCGATGGCAAAGACAAAACTAATAATTACAAACCGGATTTTGATAACCCAGGAGAGCCAACTTTGGAGGTCGCCGGTGACATTCATTGCAAAGTTAGAATATTACAAAACCGAGTCCTTTTCGACCTGGAGCCCCGTGAAACTGTGACGACCCACGGCAGGCGTCTCAACAGCCGCTACAAGCGGACAACGATAGCTCCAGGGCAGTTCGTAGAGCGCTCTTCCCGCAGAATGCCCCATCTCGACGGTGCGCCATGGCCGCCGCAAAGCCTAGCTTCCGCCCGCCAGCTTCCCGATCAGAGAGAACAAGGGCATGTACATGGAAATGACAACTCCGCCCACAACCACCCCCAGGAAGACGATCATCACCGGTTCCATGGCAGTCAGCAGATCACCAACTGCCGCATCAACTTCATCCTCGTAGAAGTCGGCGACTTTTTGGAGCATGGCGTCGAGGGCTCCGGTCTGCTCGCCGACTCCGATCATCTGGACCACCATGTTCGGAAAAACACCCGTCTCGCCCAGCGGATCAACGATGGTCCGGCCTTCTTCGATAGCTTTTCGGACCTGCAAAACAGCCCTTTCAACCACCGCGTTGCCCGAGGTTCGAGCCGTAATGTCCATGGCCTCGAGCATGGGCACGCCGCTGGTTATTAGGGTGCCCAGAGTTCGGGAAAAACGTGCCACCGCAATCTTTCGCATCACGGAGCCCAGGATTGGGACTTTCAGGATCAGGGTGTCGATGGTGATGCGCCCGGCAGGCGTGCTGTAATACCATTTCAGCCCTATCCCCAGCAGGATCAGCACCACAATAATGATCGGAGCAAAGGTGCCCACAAACCGG
Source organism: Acidobacteriota bacterium (assembly GCA_021784615.1). GTDB lineage: Bacteria > Acidobacteriota > Terriglobia > UBA7540 > UBA7540 > JAMCXS01. The sequence continues at coordinate 886 of JAJYHU010000226.1, forward strand.
CTTAAGCCAATGACAATGCGCGTAGGGAGCGGCAGCCGCGCTCCCAAGCCCGCAAACAGGGTCGTGAAAATCGGTACCACTTTCCATAGGAGCAGGGTGATGACGCCCCCCGCAATGACCATGACGGCCACCGGATAGATCATGGCGGATTGAACCGAACGCTTCAGTTTCACGGACTTCTCAATATAGGTCGAGAGACGTTGCAAAATCGTATCCAGGATTCCGCCCGCCTCACCCGCCTCCACCATATTCGTATAGAGGCCGTCGAAAACCTTCGGGAACTTTCTCAAGGCGTTGGCTAATGTAGAGCCGCCTTCCACCGTGCTCCGAACAGCTTTCAGCATTCGCGCAAACGCCTTGTTCTCCTGCTGCGAGGAAAGAACTTCCAGGCACTGAACCAGGGGAAGCCCGGCGTCAATCATCACCGAAAACTGCCGGGTGAAAACCGCCAATTCTTTGGCGCTGACTCTTTCGCCCCACTTCGGCCTTGGAATGGCGATTTCACGCCCTTTTTGCACAATCCTGAGCGGCGTAATCGCCTCCCGGCGCAAGACCGTCTCGAGAGCCTCGCGAGTGGGCGCAACGCGAGTGCCCGTCACCGATTGTCCCGTTCGAGAAGTTCCTCGGAATTCAAATTCAGCCATTGCTTCATTCCCTCCTGCTCATTGCCACGGGATGCCCCGGCCCCGCCAACACCGAACCCTGAAAACCCGGCTTTTACCGCCGCGCCGGCGCGTGCGGGCTACCCGTGCACTCTCCCGCCGATGGGGAAGCTCGATCAATCATATTCTGGAGTTCATCCGCGTTACTGGACCTGACAAGGGCCGTTTCAAGCGTAATCAACTTGCGCTGGTAGAGCGACATCAGAGACTTATTGAAGGTCTGCATTCCGTACTTCTCCTGGCCGGATTGCATGGAAGAATAAATCTGGTGGACCTTGTCTTCGCGAACCAGATTCCGGATGGCAGAATTGGGGACCAGGATTTCCATGGCCATAACTCTCCCTTTGCCGTCGGCGCGCGGCAATAAAGACTGGCAAAGAATCCCTTCCAACACCATGGAGAGCTGGGCGCGGATCTGCGACTGCTGGTGGGCCGGGAAAACGTCGATGACGCGGTTGATGGTTGCCTACGCCGAGTTCGTATGCAGCGTTCCGAACGTCAAGTGGCCTGTTTCAGCGATTCGCAAAGCGGCTTCAATGGTTTCGAGGTCGCGCATCTCGCCGATCAAGACCACGTCCGGGTCTTCACGAAGGACGGCGCGCAAAGAGTTTGCAAATGAGTGGGTGTCCGAATGCACTTCGCGCTGATTCACCAGGCATTTCTTGTGGGGATGAATAAACTCGATGGGATCTTCAATCGTAACCATGTGCTCATGCCTCGTTGTGTTAATGAGGTCGAGCATGGTGGCAAGGGTGGTCGATTTCCCGCTTCCCGTCGGCCCCGTCACCAGAATCAGACCGCGAGGCTTCTCGCACAGCTTCCGCACCACAGGCGGCAGCCCCAACTGCTCGAACGACAGGATCTCAAAAGGAATAACCCGGAACACTCCCGCCACCGAGCCGCGCTGGTTGAACAGATTGCCGCGAAAACGCGCCACATTCTTGATGCCGAAAGAGAAATCAAGTTCAAGGTTTTCTTCAAACCGGTGCTTCTGAATGTCGGTCAAAATGCTGTAACAGAGCTGTTTGGTCTCCGCCGGCCCCAACGCCTGCAGGTCTTCACAGGGCTTCAGTTCACCGTGCACCCGAATGCGGGGGGGCGAATTCGTCGTAATATGGAGATCCGATCCGTGCGAGTCTGCCATGCGTTTAAGCAATTCCGTAAGCGACGGTATCGGCATCGAATTTCTACTCCTTCGTTTCCAGGCATTGGCTGCCCGGCTCAGGCGCTCAGCCCAGACCTACAGCATCGTTTCCCGTATCACTTCTTCCAGCGTGGTGAGCCCGGCCATCACCTTGATCAGCCCGCTGCGGCGCAGCGAGATCATGCCTTGCTCGATGGCCTTTTTCTTGAGTTCGAGGGCTGAAGCTCCCACCAGAATCAGTTCCCGCAGTTCGTCGGTGACTTCCAGAACTTCGTATAACCCGATGCGCCCCTTGTAGCCCTTGCCGTTGCACACTGAGCATCCCGCGCCACGGTAAATCTTGACCTTCCTGGATTCCTCCGGGGTAAAGCCGGCGTCGGCAAGAAGCTGCGGACTGGCTTCCACTTCCACCTTGCATTCCTGGCAGACGCGCCGCGTTAAGCGCTGGGCGCAGATGAGATGAACAGAGGTTGCAACCAAAAACGGTTCAATACCCATATTCATCAGCCGCGAAATCGTGGAAGGAGCGTCGTTGGTATGCAACGTCGAGAGTACCAAGTGCCCCGTAAGCGCCGCCTTGATGGCAATCTCCGCAGTTTCAAAATCCCGGATTTCGCCAACCATCACGATGTTCGGGTCCTGCCGCAGAAAGGAACGCAGGGCCACGGCAAAGTTCAGCCCGATCTGCTCCTTCATCTGAACCTGATTGATCCCCGGCAACTGGAACTCGACCGGATCCTCGGCCGTCATAATGTTGGTGTCCGGCTTATTGAGTTGTGCAATGGACGAATAGAGCGTGTTCGTCTTCCCGCTTCCCGTGGGTCCGGTAACCAGAACCATTCCGTAGGGCTTGAAGATCGCCGCCTGAAACTTTTCAAGCGATTCCGCCTCAAAACCCAGCATGGTCATGTCCAGCCGCAGGCTTTCCTTGTCAAGCAACCGCATAACGATCTTTTCGGCGTAAAGGGTGGGAAGCGCCGACACGCGGAAATCGAGCTGCTTCTTCTTTCCCTTCAGCATCATCCGGATCATGATCCGGCCGTCCTGGGGAAGACGTTTCTCGGAAATGTCCAGCTTGGCCATAATCTTGATCCGGCTGATAATGGCGTCGCGCAGCTTCACAGGTGGCTGCATGATGACTTCAAGCACGCCGTCCACGCGGTACCGGACACGGTACTCCTTCTCGTAAGGCTCCAGGTGGATGTCGCTCGCCCCGCGCTTCACAGCGTCCGTCAGGATGTAATTGACCAGTTTGATGACCGGAGCCTCTTCCGCAGCCTTTTCGAGAGCGGCCAGATTCAGGGCCGATTCGTCTTCCGCTTCGAGCTCGATGCTGTCGGTCTGGCCTTCGTCGATAAAGCTGACAAGATCCTCGATCTCTCTTTTCCGCTCCCGCTCCTCAATCGAGCCGTAGTGCTTGGTAATCGCCTCGGTAATGGCCGTTTCCGAAGAAACCACGGGTTCGATGTTAAACCCTGTCATGAACTTGATATCGTCCATGGCAAAGACATTGGTCGGGTCCGTCATCGCCAACGTCAGCGAAGAGCCCACGCGGCTCAGGGGCAGCACCTGATATTTCAGCGCTGTTTCCATGGGGATAAGCTTGATCACGCCAGGGTCGACTTCAAAGTAGGCCAGGTTGATGGAAGGAATTCCGTATTGCCGGGAGAGCACGGCGGCAATTTCTTCCTCGCTCAGAACGCCCAGCTTCACCAAGCTGCTTCCCAGCCGGCCGCCGTTACTTCGCTGATAGTCAAGGGCTTCTTGGAGCTGCAAGGGGGTGATGAGCTTCTCCTTGATTAACATCTCCCCCAGCTTCCCGGAGGCCCCATACCCCCGGCTGCTCCCAGGAAGATCCACTGCTGATCTTGTTCCCAAAGTCCTTCGCGTCCTTAATGGCGCCCGTGGCCCAGATCGTTCGGATACCGGAAAGGCGGCGCATCATCTTCCGCTTCGCTTGTAAACCGCGCCACACTCCGCCGCCATTCCCATGCA
>JAJYHU010000436.1 GCA_021784615.1 Acidobacteriota bacterium
CTGATTTCGATGCGCCCTTGTTCATCGCGCGCCGCCGCGGCCACCGCCGTTTCCAGAGTGTTAAAGGCCGTGCGCGCGTCGCCATTTGAAAAGACGGCGATCTGGCGCAGCAACTCATCGGCGATCACAATGTTTTGACCGCCCAGCCCTCGCTTTTCATCCTTAAGCGCCCGCGCCAGCAGGGTCTCAACTTCATCCGTTGAGAGCGCCGAAAGCATATAGACTTTGGCGCGCGAGAGCAGCGCGGCGTTCACTTCAAACGACGGGTTTTCCGTTGTGGCGCCGATCAGGGTAATGTCTCCCCGCTCGACGTAGGGAAGAAAAGCGTCCTGCTGCGCTTTATTGAAGCGGTGAATTTCGTCGATGAAGAGGATGGTTCGGCGTCCGACGTGGCGCACCTTTTCGGCGGCCGCCATCACGTCCTTGATTTCCCGGATGCCGGCCAGCACGGCGCTGAATCGCACGAAGTCGCTTTGGGTTTTGCGGGCCACAATGGTGGCCAGCGTGGTTTTCCCGGAGCCGGGAGGCCCCCACAGGATCATGGAAGCGACTTCATCGCGTTCGATCTGCCGCCGCAAGACCTTGCCGGGGCCCAGGATGTGGAGTTGGCCGACGTATTCCTCGATCGTTTCGGGACGCATGCGGTCGGCGAGCGGCCGGAGATCGGGCGCTTCGGCGGGAGATGAAGGATGAGTTTCAAACAAACTCACGAAAGCCTCGTTGCCGCGCGATCTCATAGAGAAAGACGCCGGCGGCGGTAGCGGCATTGAGCGAGTCCGCTTCTCGGCGAATGGGAATGCGCAAAAGCCGATCGGCCTCGCGCAGAATCTCCGGCGGCAAGCCAGCGGCCTCTTTCCCGACCAGAATAGCGACGGGCCCCTGGAAATCCCCTTCAGAGACGGACTGGGGACTATGAGGATCTGCCGCGACAATCTGTATGCGCGCGGCTTGCAGCATTGGGAAAAGAGTTTCTGGTTGGAGGTTGCGGAAGACCGGCAGCCGCAGGATCGATCCCGCGCATGAACGGACCGCCTTGGGATTGAAGGGATTCACCGTGTTCGTAAGAGTGGCGATTCCGGAAGCTCCCAGAGCGTCTCCGCTGCGAATGATTGTGCCCATGTTGCCGGGGTCCTGGATCCCGCAGGCCACTACCAGAATAGCATTGGGGCGCGCGAGAACGGATTGCAAGTCAGCCGGATGCAACTCGATCAGGGCGGCGATGCCCTGGGGCGCCTGGGTTTGAGAAAGCTGGCGGAACAGCCGGTCCGGAACGCTGGCCATCTCGGTTTCACGGGTCAGCCGCGCCAGCAGCGTTCGATATTCCTCGGCTGCCGTTTGCCCCGCTAACACGCTGTGGACCGTGGCGCGCGAACCGGGCTTCAACGCCTCTTCGAGAATATGAGGCCCTTCGGTTGCAAGCCAGCCTTCCCTGGTTGTTCCTTCAGCAAGCGAACGGCGAAAAACTTTGACCATGCCGTTGGTTGCACTGGTCAACTCGCGCACTCTGGTTCGGTTCTGCGGTTGTCTTTGTCTTTCCATCGGGCCTAAGAAGGAGCTTAACGCCAGCGCAGCGTGGAGTCGAGTCTATTCCATTTTCGCGCGACCAACACGCCGCGTGATAGAATTGCGCGTCCTCAGTTTTGTTCACCTCGTTCTGAAAAAAAGGGAGGCCTTCATGCGAAAATTGATACCCCTTATAGATCTGTTGGCGTTTGTGGCGCCCGCTGCCGGACAGAGTCTCAGCGGCTGGCTTGGGGATCTCACGATACCGCACAATTATGTTCTCAAACGCGTCTCAAGCTATGACCGCACGGGCGGCAATGCGGATTCCCGCCGCGTCAATCCGGGCCAGACCTATACCGTATTTGATGAATCGGGCCCCGGAGTGATTACCCACATTTGGTTCACCATTGCTGATCGCGAAAGGTACCACCTGAAGAAAATCGTGAGGGCGACGACATGTTTTTTGTGGACGGCGAAAAACTGCCCTCGATCAATGGGACCGGCACAGAAGACTATTTCCTTGGGGCCTGGGACTTTAACGGCAAGCCGTTTGCCTATCAACTGTTCGGAGCGCCGGTTGTGGGCCCGGAGCTTGAAGGGTCGCGCTGGTCCGTTTACCGGTTCAACCTTGACTCACCGATCACCTTTACCCAATCCCTGCGCGACACCATCGAGCACGGGACCGCCAACAATCGCGGCGACAATTTTTATTCCGTTGCTTACTGGTATCAAACCGAGCCGCACGCGCCTTTTCCGCCGCTGCCGCCGGTGGAAGACCGGATCCCGCGAGTTCATCCGGCAAGCCCGTGAGCGCCCCGGCCGGCAACCTCCGGCGCCCACTCGGAACGGTGATGTCTTTTGGGGCCCTGAACCACATTGAGGAGGGATTGCCCGCTCGCCAGCCGGTTGATATTTGCGGCAACCAGCCGAAGGCGCTGGTCGCGCGTGCCTCGCATCCAGCCTGAAACGTGTGGGGTCATGATCAGGTTTTGCAATTGGTGGAACGGAAACCGCGACGGCCGGGTAGAACGATCGTCCTTCGGATAGCGATACCAGACATCGATGGCCGCGCCTGCGATGCGGCGCGACTTAAGGGCGTGATATAAAGCTGCTTCCTGGACAACGGGCCCCCGGCTGACGTTGACCAGGAAAGCGCTCCGCTTCATCCATCGGAACTCCCTCGGCCCGATCAATCCTTGCGTATCCTTGTTGAGCGGGCACGCAGGCACAACGTAATCAGAAGCGCGGAGAAGCTGTTCGAGTGCCTCCGGACCTTTCCAGAAGTCCACTCCTTTGGGTTTGCGGGCGGGAGGATGGGCGCTGATCACCATGATCTTCATGCCCAGAGCGCGGGCCCGCACGGCCACTTCCCGGCCGATGTTGCCAAAGCCGACCATTCCCAGAACTTTTCCCAGGATTTCTTCGCGCGGCAGTTCGCCCTCGATCCACGATTCACGCCATTCGCCTTTCCGGAACAGCGCGTCCATCTCCAACAGATTTCGGCTTAACGCCAGGATCATCATGATGACGTATTCCGCCACGGCCGGTCCGTGGAAATAAGCGTTCGCTACGGTAATGTCGGGAGAAAGCTCTGTTAAACAAAAACTGTCAACCCCGGCATTGGGAGCCTGGAGCAGCTTCAGGTTCCGGGCCGCGCGAGCCATTCGCTCTGTGAAATAGTTTCCGACCGCCACATCGGCGCCGGCCAGAGCTTTCAGAAGTTCGGAGTTTTCCCGGGCCACCGGGAATGGGCGCAGCCGGCAGCGAGGTTTCAGATAACCTCTGAGGATTTCTTGCGCGTTTGACGCAACCTTGCCGATCAGCACCACGTTGAGACGCCGTTGATCTGTTGTCTTAGCCATTTGCAACCTGCAGCTTCACAGTTGGAAATTAAAGAAGGCTTGTTGCCGTTTTCTCGTCACGATTCGGGCCGGATGGCAGTTCCATTCCTTACAGCCGGCATTGGGGAAGATTCCTGACCTGCGTATTGACAAGATAAACCGGGAATTCTCCGCGCAGAATCTGGGCGATTTGCTCCGACACCGCCCGGCGCATCTCGGCGTAGGCTTCCAGACTGCAGGAAGCATAGTGGCATGTGACGACGACGTTATCAAAATCCAAAAGGGGATGTGGAAGTTTGATGGGCTCATGTTCGAGCACATCCAAACCTGCCCCGCCGAGGCGTCCCTCGGCCAAAGCCTTCTCCAACGCCACCTCGTCCACCACCGGGCCTCGCGAGGTGTTGATCAGAATCGCTGTGCGCTTCATTAGAGAGATGGCTTCCGTGCCAATGAGGCGCCGGGTTTCAGGGGTAAGCGGGATGTGAAGCGAAACAATGTCGGCTATGGGCAGCAGTTCAGCAAGCGGCAGAAGCTGCACTCCCAGCTCTCGCGCGGCTTCCGGTGAGGCATAAGGGTCGGCGGCGACGACCTCAAGCCCCAGGCCTTTTGCCCGCACCGCCATGCTCCGGGCGATCCGCCCGAAGCCGATCAATCCCATCGTCTGGCCCTTCAGTCTCCGCATGGGCAACATGGACTCTTGTACGCCCTCCACCCATCCTCCGCTGCGGACCTTCCGGTCGGCCAGCACAATTTTTCGGGCTACCGCAAACATCAGGCCCAATGCGTGCTCGGAAACTTCATCCTGGCAAAAATTCAGGACGTTCGCCACGACGATTCCGAGATCGGTGGCCGCCGCAAGGTCCACCGTATCCACGCCAATGCCCAGCCGCACAATTCCTTTCAGTCGGGGCAGTGCGCTCAAAAATTCGCGGGTGATCGGGGCCGAACTTACGATGATGACCTCGGCCTGTTCAGTCATGCGGATGCGTTCGGCCTGGCTAGAAGCGGCGCCGAACCGCAAGGCACCTCCGGCAGCAAGAATCGTTCCCTCATCAAGGCCACAAACGGGGCCATCATCTTTTTCCGTAAAAACCACCAGCCGCGGACTCACAGGGTTCACGTTCTCTCCTTCTTTCATCAGGAATAGGAATATAGATTAGGGGGACGAACAAGCATAAAGCAAGCATCAAAAGTGGAATTGAATCTGCCGCGGCGCGGTGATCGGGCGCGGCCCACCGCGCGGAAAAACCAGCGAAGAGCCGTCCGGCGATGCGGAAATGTTCAGCGCGATCCGGGCGATCTATGGGCCGGCCGCCTGCCCATGGCGAGGCTCCTTACCCGGATGCCCGCTTGGCGCCTGTCGCCTGCTCTTCCAGGTCCGCCATGTTCAAGACAAGCACCTTGCGCCGCTCCATTTTAATGATCCCACGGTCCACAAAGCGCCGAAGGTTTCTTGAGACCAGATCGCGGACAGTCCCGATTTCCGCGGCAATTTGCTGGTTGGTTTCCTCCAGCGGAAACTCGACGCCCTGTTGGGTTCGCACTCCCAATTCGAGCGCCCGGTTGCGCAGGAACCTAGCCAGCCGGTGGCTGACTTCCTTGAGAGAGAGCTCTTCAACCAAAGAGGCCATGTAGCGGAAGCGCCAGGCCAGCGCCCGGATGATGGCAAAGGCCATTTTGGAGTTTCGCTGGCACAACTCCACAAATTCGCGCTTGGGGACGAAAAGCAGAATCGAATCCTCAATCGCCGCAGCGGAAGCCGGAAAGTTGCCGCCGTCGAGCACTGGGAGTTCTCCCACCGTTGAACCCGCCCGCTCAATCACCAGAACCTGTTCGCGGCCTGTTTCCGCCATCTTGAAGACTTTAATGGCCCCGGACTGAACCACAAAGAGTCCGTCGCAAGGATCACCTTCGGCGCAAAGAAGTTCATCCTTTGCCAAATGCCGGGCGGCACAGTGGCTGGCCAGCCGGTTGAGTTCGTCCTGGTCAAGAACTGCGAAGAACGGTACCCGACGTAGCGCTGTTGCGGCATCAAGAGAAGGCATGACGATATCCTAGGCTTCCCTGCGCAAGGGGGCAAGGGTTATGCTGCGTTGAGGAATTTATAAAGGAAGCCGGGGCCGTCCTCTGCCGTCAGGAAGCCTTCGACTTAAGTCGTCGCCCCCAAGTCCGTCTTGAACTACGATTGACTCTGTCCGGAGTCAAAGGTAGATTAGTTTCGATCAATTTACGGAGGAAGCAAGATGGCCTATATTATCGCCGAGCCTTGCATCGGCACCAAAGATACCGCTTGTGTGGATGTGTGTCCGGTAGATTGCATTCACCCCCGCAAGGATGAAGCAAACTTTGCCGAAGTTCCCATGCTGTATATCGATCCTGTCGAGTGTATCGATTGCGGAGCCTGTGTTCCGGTTTGCCCGGTCTCGGCAATTTTCCCGCAGGATGACCTGCCCGAGAAGTGGAACAGCTTTATCGCGGCCAATGCGGATTACTACAAGAAGTAGGGAAAGACAGTTGTAACCGCAACGGGAGCGCCACAAGGCAGCTGAATTTCCAGGAACTGTCGCTTTTTTTGACCTATTTGGCTTGGCATGGTAAACGAATACCGAAGATCCTGCCAAGCCAAATGACGGCGGAGTGCGCCTGGATCGAGGCGGCAAACAACCCGTACTGCAAAGCTTCAATGCAAGCTCTGGAGCGCGAGCATGTGACGAGGGTTTCTCCGACCTTTGAGCGGGGGACGTCCGCCATTCCCCGCCCATCTTTTGGCCCGCCGGAGCTTTTTGCGCGCCCATGGCAGGCTGTTTTCCCGGCCATGCAATCTGCGGCGTAACGGCTTGTTTTGATGGTACTTCAGGACTTTTCAACTTATAATTGCGATTGGTTGGATTTAAAACGTTAAGAGTCCGCGTTGCGCTCATCCCGGAATGTACCAACTTTACAGCCTGCTATTCAGTCTAGGGTTGGTTTTGACGGCGCCTTATTATCTGAGGCGCGGTAAGAGCCGGATCAAATCTACGGAGTGGCGCGAAAGGTTTGGCTGGCTACCCTCCTCCTTCCGCCAGCATACGCAAAGCGCCATTTGGGTTCATGCTGTTTCAGTAGGGGAAACCATGGCCGTTGCCGGCCTGGTGCGGGAACTTCAGCGTCGCTATCCCGAGCGGAGCATTTTCCTGAGCCACGTAACGCCTACCGGGCGGGAGGTGGGAGAAAAACGGCTGCCGGACCTGGCAGGGCGGTTTTATCTGCCCTTTGACTGGGGATGGACTGTCCGCCGCGTTTTGGAGCAGATTCGCCCTTCGGTTTTGCTGGTTGTGGAGACCGAGCTGTGGCCAAATGTTCTGCGGGTATCCCATGATTTTGGGTGCCGCTCAGCCCTTGTGAATGCCCGCCTTTCGGATACGTCGTTTCGTGGTTATCGACTGATCCGTCCTTTCATGCGCCGGGTTCTTGAAAATGTCGACTGGATCGGCGCGCAAACGGCTGCGGACGCGGAAAGGTTTCGGGCGCTCGGCGCGTCTCCAGAACATGTCAGCGTGACCGGCAATCTTAAATTTGACGGCCAGGCGCCGGCGCTGGGCGATTTTGGAATAAAAATCCGGGAGGCGCTGAACGCCCAAAACCGCCGGCCCGTCTTTGTGGCTGCCAGCACCATGCCTGGCGAAGAACCGCTAGTGCTTCAGGCCTGGCAGGCGATCCGCGAAAAACATCCCCAGGCATTGATGATTCTCGCTCCGCGCCACCCGGCACGTTTTGAGGAAGTCGCGGAATTGATGCGCGCCGGCGGACGGAACGTTATGCGCCGTACCGCCCTGCGGCAAAACAGCGAGGAGATGCACCTTCAGCTTGATTCGGCTGAAATCCTGCTGCTTGATACAATTGGAGAGTTGGCGGAACTGTTTGGATTGGCGGATGTGGTTTTTGTGGGAGGAAGTCTGGTTCCAACCGGCGGCCACAATCTGCTTGAGCCGGCCTTGTGGCGGAAGCCTATCGTTTTTGGTCCGAGCATGGCTAACTTCCGGGACGTTGCGGCGCTTTTTCTGGATGCTGACGCCGCGATCCAGGTGGTGGACGCCGCTGAACTTGGCCAACAAGCGCTTCGCTTGTTTGATAATCCTGAAAAGGTGCGCACCCTGGGGGAGAACGCCAAGCAAGTGGTTGAAGCGCAGGCGGGCGCTACCTTGCGAGTCCTTAACCAGGTGGAGGAGTGGCTGGGCGCCCCTTCAGCGGCAGCGACGCCGGTGGCTTGACCGAATGCCTATGAATCCTTTGCTTACACCGCTTGCGGAAGCCTACGGACTGGGAGCATTGCTGCGCGAGCGCGCTTTCCGCAAGGGGTGGCTGAAAAGCCGCCGCCTTTCGCGGCCCGTCGTCAGTGTCGGGAACCTGACCGTGGGAGGCACGGGAAAAACTCCGCTGGTCGGTTGGATCGCCGAAACGTTGCTTCGTCGCGGATACAAGCCGGCTATTCTGACTCGGGGCTACGGCCGCAAGCGAGGCGCGGATTTGCTTGTCCTCGAACCGCGGCCAAGCCGGAATGAGGATCCGCGCGCCGTGGGCGACGAACCTGCCTGGCTTGCCAGCGCCTTGCCCCAGGTGCCGATTGTTGTCTCGGCGGACCGTTACCGGGCAGGGAAACTCGCCGAAGAGCGCTTTGGGGTGGATATTCACATCCTGGACGACGGCTTCCAGCATTTTGCGCTGGAACGGGACGTGGATGTTGTGGCGCTTGACGTGACTCAGGCTCTTGATGACCGTGCGGTGCTTCCGGCGGGACGTTTGCGCGAGACCTGCTCGGCGCTCGGGCGCGCGGACTTGATCATGCTTACGCGCACCGAGCTCCAGAATTCCGACACGATCGAAAATCGAATCCGGGACATCAATTCCCAGGCGCAAATCTTCCACTGTTCAACCGTGCTCGGAGGATTAATACAGGCGGGCAGCGGCAGGCTTGAACCGGCGGCAGCCTATTACGGGCGCCCGGTGTGCGCCTTTTGCGGCATCGGAAATCCTCGCGCGTTCTTTGCGGATTTGCGCCGGTGGGGATTTGCGCCGGGCGCGGAAATTGCATTTCGCGACCATCATGTTTACGCTTCGCGGGATACCGGGCGGTTGCAAGTGGCCGCACAGGCTAAAGGAGCCGCGGCATTCCTGACTACGGAGAAAGACATGATGAATCTTCCACCGCAATGGAAGCCGAAACTCCCTCTTCTGGCTTGTGCGATCCGGTCGGAAATTGCTGAGGCCCGGGTGTTCGAAGAAGCGCTTCTGGCCGGGGTGTCGCCAGTCCGGCTGCCGGAAAGAACGGCAACCGCCATCTAGGCTTGCGACTCGGAGGTCCTTGTTTGGCTGTTCAAGGAATTGCTTCTCTCGATCCGGAGAAAATCCTGGTTCGGGGGACTAACTGGGTTGGCGACGGCGTTATGTCTCTGCCGGCGCTTGATGCCTTGCGGGCGCGGTTTCCGTCGGCGGAGATTGTGTTGGCCGTCAAGCCCTGGGTGGCGGAGCTTTATGAACATCATCCCGCCGTAAATCGATTGCTCGTTTACGATCTGGAGGGAGAACAGCGGGGACCCCGAGGCTTCTGGAAATTCACCGAGATGCTTCGGGCCGAACGATTCGATCTGGCTATCCTGTTTCAAAATGCTTTTCATGCCGCCTGGATGGCTTGGTGCGCCCGCATCCCTGTTCGCATCGGGTACGACCTTGAAAGCCGGGGAGCATTGCTGACCGATGCCGTACCCGTTCCGCCGCCCGCACTCTACGGACACCAAAGCAACTACTATCTGCATCTCCTGTTCCGGGCGGGTTTAATCGAGAGGCCCATTCCGTCCGAGAGGATTCTGCTGAACGTACAGCACGGTGAAAAGATTTGGGCCGCCAGACAGTTGAAGTCGCTCGGTTTGGGAGGGCCGCGCTTTCTGGTGGGCTTCAGTCCCGGCGCGGCCTTCGGGCCTGCCAAACGCTGGCTGCTGGACCATTATGCCGATCTTGCGGACCGCCTGGTTGGAGCGCTTGATGCCGATGTGCTAATCTTCGGTTCCCGGGCCGAGAAACCGCTCGCGGAGACGATTGCGCGGATGATGGAGCATACGCCAACCATTGTCTCGGGAGAAACGACCTTGCGCCAGCTAATGGCCCTCATGGCTCAATGCCGGTTGATCATCACCAACGACTCTGGTCCGATGCACCTTGCGGCGGCGCTGGGCCTGCCCGTTGTGGCAATTTTCGGATCCACCAACGAGCGTGCCACCGGGCCCGTCAGCCCGCGCGCCCGGATCGTGAAACATCCCGTCGCGTGCAGCCCTTGTGGCCTGCGCGAGTGTCCTATCGATTTCCGGTGCATGAAAGGCGTGACCGTGGAGGAAGTCCACCGAACCGCCCTGGGGCTGATCAAGGAATTAGGGGTTACCCATGACCGTCCGGCAGCAGGATAAATCAGGCTCTTGTAGGGCAGTCGCCTTCTCCCAATACGTCGCTTATGAAGATTACTAACCGAGTTCGCTCTTCCTTACTCTCCCTCGTCAGGAGATTTCCTCGCCAGCACGTCGTGGTGCTGGGCGACATGGTGGCTGATGAGTTTGTCTATGGTGAAATTGCCCGTATCTCGCGCGAGGCTCCCGTCCTGATTCTTCGGCAACGCGAAAGGAAAATCCTGCCTGGGGGCGCGGCAAACGCCGTCAACAACCTGGCGGACCTGGGCGCGCGAGTAACGCCGGTGGGCGTGGTGGGCACTGACGACGCAGGCGAGGCGCTGCTGCAATCTTTCGAGGCGAAGAAGGTTTCGACGCGGGGAATCCTTCGCGTGCAAGGTTACACCACGCCCACGAAGTCTCGCATCCTTGGCGGCCTGACGCATTGGCAGCGGCAACAGATCGTCCGCGTTGATCGTGAGCCCGCAGAGGACGGACGGCAGGAATTCCGGGAAAGGATTCGCAAGCTGGCGGGCCAGAGACTAAGCCGGGCTCAAGCCGTGCTGGTTTCCGATTACGGTTATGGGACGACGGACGCCGCAGAGGTTGAAAAGCTGCGGCTCCCGGCGAAGAACCGGCAGGTGCCGCTGGTTGTGGATTCGCGATATGCCCTCGCGAGCTATTGCCAGGTTACCGCCCTCACTCCAAATGAACCGGAAGTGGAGGCGGCTTTTGGGAAAACGATTGGCAACAATGTCGACCTGCTTTTCGAGTTGGGCCGTGCGATGCTCAAGCGCCAATCCTTGCAGGCTCTTTTGATTACCCGCGGGCATGACGGGATGGCCCTGTTCGAAGCGGGGCGGAAACCGCAACTGATCCCGGTTTTTGGCTCCGACCAAGCGGTGGATGTAACTGGCGCGGGGGACACGGTTGGAGCGGTTTTCACATTAGCTCTCGCGGCCGGCGCGACCTTTACCCACGCGGCTTTTCTGGCAAATTGCGCGGGCGGGATTGTGGTTATGAAGCGCGGGACTGCCACCGTTACGACCCAGGAACTCAAAGAGGTTATACGAAACTCCTGAACGGTAAGATAATTTCTCGGGCAGAAGTGACGCCGCTCGGTGAACGCCTGCGCAGAGAGGGCCATCGGATTGTGTTTGCCAACGGCTGCTTTGACCTGCTTCACGTGGGCCACATTCGCTACCTTGAAAGCGCCCGGCAGCAGGGAAGCGTTCTGGTTGTGGGCGTGAACAGCGACGGGGCGGTCCGCAAGCTGAAAGGCGAGGGAAGGCCTCTGCTGGCGGAGCAGGATCGCACCGAGTTGCTGGCGGCGCTTGAAGCGGTCGATTACGTAGTGATCTTTGACGATTTGACGGCGGAAACAATCCTGCGTGACCTGCGCCCTGATGTCCACTGCAAAGGAACTGACTATACGGAAGGCACGGTTCCGGAGCGTGACGTCATCAAAGAGTGGGGCGGGCAGGTTTCGATTGTCGGCGACGCAAAATCCCATTCAACACGCGAGGTGATTCGGCGCGTCACTAGAAGCAGCTCGGAAGGCGCCGAAGCGCGAGAGAAGGGATGAGGCAAGAATCAGGGTGCAACGTTTATGCCTGCCGGCCTTTTAGGTAGGGGATGCAAAAGTCCAGCCCGCAGTTTCTTATCGTTCGTCTCAGTTCGGTGGGGGATATTGTCCATGCCCTGCCGGCTGTGGCGGCGCTTGGCCGGACTTATCCGCAAGCGGCCATTCACTGGGCCGTGGAGGATCGCTACGCGGCGCTGCTTGAAGGAAATCCATTTGTCCGTCGCGTCATAAGAATCGACACGCTTGGCTGGCGCGAGAGTTTGGCCTCCGGCGAGACGATGAGGGACATCCTGCGGAGCTACGCCCAGCTTAAAGAGTCTTCTTATGATGCCGCTATCGACATGCAAGGCCTTTTGAAAACCGGCCTGTTGGCATGGATCAGCCATTCGCAAAAGCGCATTGGGTTCAAAGGGAAATGGCTTCGAGAGTCCGCTGCCGGGATATTCTATACGGACCGCGTTTCTGCCCAGGGACGAAAGCATATTATCGAAATGAACCTGTCGCTGGTTGAGTATTTGGGCGCGCAGAGCGGCGCGTGGGAGTTTCCATTGCCTGGAGCAGAGGCGGACAAAGCCGCGGTTCAGGAGCGTCTCCAGGCATTAGGCGTCACGGATTACATCATCGTGAATCCCGGCGGAGGTTGGAAAGGGAAACGCTGGTCCCCGGAAAACTACGCTGGAGCAATGCGCCGGCTGGCGCCCGAATTGCCCTTCGACATTCTCTTAACTGGCTCCCAACAAGAAGAGGGATGGATTCGGGAAATTCTCGCCAAGGCGCACACTCCAAAGGCGAAGTGGTTTCCATCGACGCTCGCGCAATTCATCGCGCTGGCGCGGGGCGCGAAGCTGCTGATGGGGGGTGACACCGGGCCGCTGCACCTTGCCGCCGCGGTTGGAACGCCGCTGGTGGCCCTTTTCGATTTGTCGGATCCCTTGAACACTCCGGAACGGAACGGCCCTTTCAACACGGCGGACATCGTGCTCTGCGGGCGTTCTCAATCGAACCACGCCGGACATTCAAAACATTTGAGTTATCTCGAGGGGGTCAGCATTGAATCGGTTGTGGAGGCGGTCTTCCGGCGCTTGCGGGGAGCTAATAAATAAAGGATTCGGAACTTTTGTCGCCCGATGGCGCGTGCCCATGGGATTCGCCCTGGGCATTGCTTTCCTGATCTTCGCCCAGCCTACGGCTTCACTGCTTATCGCTGGCTCACTGGTCGCGCTTCTCGGTTTGGGGATTCGGGCCTATGCGGCCGGCCATCTTGACAAGATGCGGAGCCTTGCCACTTGCGGCCCGTATGCCTATACGCGCAATCCCCTGTATCTGGGCAGTTTGCTGATCGGCGTGGGACTTGTCATCGCCGGCGGACGCTGGTTTTTGGCGGCGGCGTTCATTGTTTTCTTTATCTTTGTCTATTGGCCCGTCATGCGGCGCGAGGAAGCCGGTCTGCTCAAACAATACGGAAAAAAGTACGAGGAATACGCAGCGGCGGTGCCTCTTTTCTTTCCGCATCGAAAATCTGCCAAGGCCCGGGGCGAAAAATTCCAGTGGCGGCGCTATCAAAGGAACCGTGAATACGAGGCGGCGTTTGGATATCTTGCAGGGGTGCTCTTCCTAGCGCTGAAAATTCTGTTACGCTAGAGGCAGGGGCAGGTTGCTTTTCCAAACGATCCTGCGTCTAACTGAAATATGAAAATCGCTCGTGCAGGCATTATCGTTTTCGGAATACTTCTCACTCTGTCGGCCGCGGGCGTTCCCTCCCAGGCGGCTCCCAAGGACCCGCTTCCATTCAGTCCCGGAGAAACGCTCAACTACGATGTCAATTGGTCCATCTTTCACGCGGGAGAGGTTACCGCCACTCTTCTGAGAGATCCGCGCGGCGTCTCGAATGTTTTTGTGATCAAGACAACGGCCCGTTCCGAGGGATTTGTTTCCATCCTTTACAAAGTCCAGGACGAATTCCGCTCTCTTTTTAATCCGGACACGCGATGTTCTCTTGGCATCTCCAAGCAGATCAACGAAGGCCGCCGCCACCGCTCCGTCAACATCGCCTTCGACAGCGCCCGGCAGGTGGCTGTTTTGAACGAGCGAAATCTGAGCAAGCCGAAAGATCCTCCGAAGCACGGCGAACACGAGATCCCTCCCTGCGTGCAAGATATCGTTTCAGGCTTTTATTATTTGCGGGGCCAACCCCTCCGGGTGGGCGACAAAATTCACCTGGCCGTTAATGACGGTTCAAAGACAACCCCGGTTGTCGCTGTCGTCATGGATCGCGAAAAGATTCAAACCCCCATGGGCACCATGGAAGCGCTGCGCGTTGAACCCCGGGTTTTCGGCACGCTATACAAGAAAATCAGAGGGCGAATGACCATCTGGTTTAGCGACGATCAACATCATTACCCTTTGCGAATCAAGGCTGACCTCTATGTGGGATCGATCACTGGAACGCTGACTTCCTTACCTGAAATTCCGCACCCCGGTTCTGCTGCGCCGGCCGCCGGCGCTGCGAAGCCGCCAGAAACAATCATCGACAGCCCTAAATAATCTTGTATTTTTCAGCGAGGACCCGCTGGAATCGGGGGCGGTAAATCAGGTCGAAGGTGCGTTCTTTGTCGGGGAAAAGACTGAGCGCATAGCGGCGTGTTGATGCGACCAGCTCAGCAGCTTCTTCTACCGGGATGTCGGATTGCCGCAGCGTGCTTATGGCCAAGTCCACAGCAATTTGAAGTCGCCGGGCTTTGCTTGCCTCTTCACGGATTTCAGCTTCGGTTGCCACGATTGTATTGCCCCATCCTTGCGCTG
Source organism: Acidobacteriota bacterium (assembly GCA_021784615.1). Classification (GTDB taxonomy): domain Bacteria; phylum Acidobacteriota; class Terriglobia; order UBA7540; family UBA7540; genus JAMCXS01. Next base: position 14,145 of record JAJYHU010000436.1, read on the forward strand.
AATCAACGCTTTATCACCTGTGCTGCTGCCTACAAGATATTATAGGCTAAAGTTCGGAGCACGGAGCTGATGAGTCCACAAATTGCCCGCGCGTGTTATGCGCGAAGAGAAATTCAGCCTTCCATCTCCCACATCTTTTCAGGGGCGAGCCGCGAAGTCAGTTGAGTTTGTCATGTGTCTCATAGCACCGGACGCCAAGGTGCGATTGATCGGCGTCCACCGTAACCGCGCCGTCCACTGCCGTCCGGAGCACTCGCACGTTCGAGGATTGAAGCGCCTGATCGGCCGGGAAGGTGCTGCCGGCGCGGCCGTAATTCTTTTTGCCGGAGATCACCACAATTTGCGGATTCACCCGCTCCAGGAATTCCCGCTGAGACGCTAATCCTGAGAGGGAGCGGGCGGACTCCAGGATATTGCTGGCAAGCGGGTCCGAGGAATTGGCAAATGCCCGCGCCACGCGATCGCCGGTGTCGCCGCGCAAGAGTACGCTGCCTTCTTTCGCCCGAATGCGCAGCACCAGAGAATCGTCCTCCAAAGTGAAATGGGAATTCGGCAGGACAAGCGGCGGCCAAAGGATTTCCGCTTGCGCCTGGCCTCGGATTTCCTGATCCCCTGCGGATACCTGCTGAATGGCCACGCCGCGCTCGCGAGCCGTAGCGGCCAAGTCCTGGTAGGCGGGGCTCGTGACTCTGGGTCCCCGCCACAACTCCCGGACTTTAAAATTGCGGAGGATGGCATCCATTGCCTTGATGTTTTCTTTGCTTCCGTTGCCTAAAACCAGAATGTCAATCTTCTTGATGCCTCGCGACCATAAGTAAGGGGAGACGATGTCTTCACCGGGATTCCAGCGGTCAGTGTCCGGGCCGTAGGTTTCGCGGCCGCCGGCGTCCATCAGCATCGTTGTTCCATCCGGCAGCACCGTCAAGAGAGCCTCACCCCGGCCGCAATCGAGTGCGGTCGTTTCCAGCATTCCTTTTGAAAGGCTGGGAGCAAACGGGTAAGTGACCACCACCAAAACGGCCAGCGCAAAGACAGCGAGAGAAACCTTGAAAGCCCGCGCGTTTCTGCCAAGGCTCCAGGCCAAGGTAATTAACGCCAGCGCAAAACTGAGCGCCGCCCAAACCGGCGGCCCTGGAATGCGATAGGACAGCCAGAGGGGAATCCGGTGGAACTCCGTTATGGCCAGCAAGGCGTTTGTCACCCAAAGCAGCAGTCTTCCTGGGAAAACCGCAAGGGCCGGCAGCGTGGCGCCCAGGATCACCGTGGGCACCGCCAGCCCGATCAGTAGCGTCATCAGAGGCAAGGCCAAAGCGTTTAGTCCAATGCCTACCAGAGTGATTCGATGAAAAATCGCAGCCATGGGCATGAGCAGCCCCACTTGGATAACCGCGGAAAACAGGACGAAATCCAGCACCCACAAGCCAACGCGAGCGGGAAGCGCGACTCCGCGCTCAGCTAGCTCCGCATGCCGGTCGAGAAATGAAAACCGCGTTTTCAACCATTCGATTACGGATCGAACGTCCAGTCGCAACTGCGCCGCGCGTGGAGGGAAGGTCTCATCGCGTTTAACATGGTCCAAGCCGGATAAAGCCCGGCGGTAAGGCAAGGTTGTCCGCTCAAGGATGGGAATCGCCAGGCCGGCAATCAACAGCGCTGCTGAGAAAGAGAGTTGAAACCCGGCCTCAAAAAGCCACGCGGGCTTGTACACAAGCAGAACCAGAGCCGCGAACCCCACCGCATTCAAAGCCCCTCGGTCCCGGTAGAGATACCGGGCCAGAAGATAGGCGCCGATCATCAGCGAAGCCCGGAGCGTCGGAGCCCGCTGCTCGACCAGCAGAGCGTACGTCACAAGAAACGTCATCAGAAGCACAGCGCGCCAGGATTCGCCCAGGCGAAAAAGATTCAGGAAGAAAAGAACCACGGCGGCAAGCAAGCCCACATGGAGCCCTGAAATCACCAGGAGGTGATAGAGCCCCGACTGCCGGAAGTTCTCGACAGTGTCAGAATCGAGCGAGGAGCGGTCGCCCAGCAGGATGGCCTTCAGAACCGCGCCGACGCGCCCTTCCCGAGACCACGGAGGGTAAAGCGTGTCGATGCCGCCGAGCAATCGCGCTCTCACCTTTGCCACCAGCATTGAGAGCTTCGGCGCCTGGGATGCGGACAGCTTCTCAATCGCCAGCGGGCTCTTGATGGTGCCTTCCCATGAAATGTCTTCAATGGACTCCATCCACCATCGAAAATCAAAGTTTCCCGGATTCTTATAAATCGTGGGCTTCTCGAAGCGAACGGGGGCTCGAATGGCGTCGCCGTAACGTAAATGAAGCTCATCGAACGCCGCCCAACTCTTGCGATCCGCGGGAATAAACATCCGCAACTGCACTTTGCCCTCGACGGCGCGGCTCCTGCCGGGATCGTCGATTTTTCGACAATTTAGGTCAAAGGAAACCCCTGATCCATTCCGCACCGGAGCGCTTGCGATGACCCCTTCAAGCTCAACATCTTTATTGAGGTTGAAACCCCACTTGGCAAGGTTTTGAATGTGGTTGGAAGGAAAACGGACTTGAAAGACTCCGGCCGCGGCAATCCCTGCCAGGACGAATCCCGCCAGGGCAATAACCCCGGCGGTACGCAGCAGGCCCCGGCGCAAAAAGATGAATCCGTTCAGCAAACACAATGCTGCCAGCAACCAGGCGGAATCCGCGTAGCTGAAAGGCAGGACATGCGCCGCCAGGATTCCCAGCGCAAAACAACTGGCCAGAATCAGCAACGGACTTTTCACGGGCCGCCTAGTCCCGGCGAATCAAGCGTGCCAGGCATTCGATATGGTAGGTATGAGGGAAAAAGTCGAACATTTCAACCCTTTCCAGCCGATAACCCTGCCCCACTAGATACGCCAGGTCCCGCGCCCAGGTTGGCGGGCTGCAAGCTGCGTAGTGAAAACGCCGGGGCTGCAGCTCCGTCAATCGCTTGAGCGTGGGCTTGCCTACCCCGGCGCGAGGAGGATCAAGAATGACAAGGTCCGGGCCCGTTTGGGCAAAGCGCCGCTGGAACTCAAAGGCCGTCTGCCTGGCTGCCTGAACGCGCTCCAGGCCGTGCATCGCAGCATTCGCCTCGATGTCTCGAGCGGCGGCGGGATGAGATTCCACTCCGATCACCCGCTTGAAGCGGCGTGCAAGAGGCAGCGTCAACAACCCCACGCCCGCGTATAGATCAAGCGCCAACTCTCCCGGCTCCGTTTCGGTGGCCGAATTCACAAATTCCGGAAGCAGATAACGGGAAGCCTGAAAGAAAGAGCCGGGGCTGATCTGGTAGAGGAACTCGCCGACTTGGTACGTCAACCCGGCATCTCCGTATATTGCAGAATGCTGTTCGCCGGCAAAAACGACGGCGGCAACGCCTTCCACCTTTTCCATGAGATCAGCCGCCCAATCCTCCGCTTCACGCTTTGCGAAATTTCCGAGAAAGGTGACCCGCACCTGCGCGTCCCGGTCATCAGCCAGCAGATCAATTTCCCGGCATCCGCCGAGGCGGCCGAGCGATTCCGGCTGGCGAAGCTCGTGGAGCACCGCGTTCAGGCGCGGCGAAATAATCTTACACTCGTCGATCGGAACAAGCCGATGGGATTCGGCTTCGAAAAAGCCCGCCTCAACCCGGCCCGGCTCAATCTCAGCCACTTTCAGTTGGGCCTGATTGCGATAGTTCCAGGGATTCGCCTGGTGAACCGGGATTTCCTGGTCCCACACAATTTTCCCGATCCGGCGCAGGGTCTCACGAAGAATCTCGACCTTCCATTTTAGTTGATGTTCGATGCCCAGATGCTGGTAGTGGCATCCACCGCATCGGCTGAAATAGGGGCAGGGTGGAACAATGCGCTCGGGAGCAGCCTCCAGAACGCGCAGTGGCCGGGCGTGAACCACCCCCTTTGCGGTGCGCAGCGTTTCCACTTCCAACCGTTCGCCCGGCAGCGCATAAGGCGCCAGAACCGTCTGGCCCTCCGCGTAGCCAAGCGATTCGCCGCCATAGACAAACTTGTGCGGAGAGAATTCAAAAGACATCGGTGGCCCTACTTCTTCGAAGAATGTGTTTCAGCCGCACCGCATGGGGAAACTGCCATGATACCTACAAGTAAAACAGGCTCAGCCTGGGAATATGATAATGCTCAAAAAGGCGTTTCTTAATGAATTGCCTTTCCAGCGATTCGATTTCCGCAGCGCCCAGATTCCGCCGGTAAGAAGTGAGCGCTCGCTCAATCTCACCTCGGAAGGCTGCCAACAACTCCGCCGATGAGGCGCGGGTCAAAGAGGCCGCCAGCTTTTCCTCGATCGCCGTCAAATGCCTTTCCAGTTCTTCGAGGTCTGTCTCAAATTCCTGGCCGTCGCTTGCCGCGATTCGACCGAGCGCGCTCGATACTTCTTTGACGTCCCCGGCCAAAACGCTGTGATCGCTTTGAGCGATGGACGCAGAAACTTCTTGTAGCGCCTCGGCGTTCCGTTGAACAAACTTGAGGATCTCATCTTTTGTGAAAGGAGTTTCGGACTCCCGGGTTTTTAATCCCGTGCTTTGAGATCCACCCATTTGGGCGGCTTCAGCGGCCCGCAGAACCTCCTGCGAACAATAGGCCAGGCTGTTCACTTTCCGGAAACGGTGCGGGCGTTTGTGATACTTCTCAAAAGCGCGGTCGATGCCTGTTAGCACGGCTTCGAGAGGCAGCCCTGCTTCCTTCCAGGATTCGATCAGTGCCCAGTCGAGGGTTGATAGCATTGTGGGAGTGCCTCGTCCGCGCTGAAAGCACTCTTCGATTTCCGTAAAGTAATTGAAGTAGTTTTCCACCGCTACTTTCGACGCGCGTTTGGGAGGTTTCGTTCGTAGATGATGCGCAATCCTTCCAAGGTGAGAGAAACGTCCACGAGCGGTTTGTATTTTGAGGCGGAAGCGACCAGGGCCGCCTGTCCTCCGGTTGCAATCACCCGGGTTTTCGGCCCCATTGCGGCGCACAAGCGGTCAAGGACGCCATCAACCAGCCCAACCGCTCCGTAGAACAAACCGGATTGCATGCTCGACACCGTATTCGTCCCGATGACGCGTTCGGGCTCGCGAATTTCGACCCGGGGCAGGCGCGCCGCCCGCGCAAACAGCGCTTCTGCCGAGATGCCGATGCCCGGAGCAATCACCCCTCCGAGATATTCGCCTTTTGCGGAAACGGAATCAAACGTGATTGCTGTGCCGAAGTCGACAATAATGCACGGGCCTCCATATTTTTCAAACGCCGCAACGCTGTCGGCAATGCGGTCCGCGCCCACTTCCTGGGGATTATCGTAGTGAATGGCCATTCCTGTTCGCGTTCCTGGACCGAGAAGATGCGGTTTCAGATGGAAGTATCGTTCCGCCATTTCTTCGACCACCGGGTTGAGCGTGGGCACGACGCTTGAAACCATCACGGCCTTAACCTGGTCGGGCCGGACTTCGTCGAAGGTAAAAAGGTTCCGGATCAGGATGCCCAACTCGTCGGCTGTCTGATTGCGATTTGTGGATAGGCGCCACTGGGCGCGCAATTCGCTTCCCTTGAAAATGCCCAGGCCGATATTCGTGTTGCCGACGTCAATTACGAAAAGCATCGTTTGCCTGCTGCCTTTGAAGGTGGGCCTCGAAACCCGGCGCCTTAACCCTCTATTTTATCTCCGTAACCTCTCCGGCGACGAGCAGCTCTTCCTTGCCACTATCATAGCGAACCTTCAGAGCGCCCGTCGAATCGAGCCCCGTAGTCGTTGCGGGAAATTCGCCGGCTTGCGTCTTGATGCGAACCCGCTTCCCCTGCGCGTAACTCGATGCCGCCGCCCATCGCCGGGTGATGGCGGAATTCCCCTCGCTCAAAAGCAGGCGGTAGTAATGTTCCAGTTCCTGCAGCAAGGCGGCAAGGACCTGAATCCGCGAATAACTCTGTCCACCTTCGATGGCCAGCGAGGTTGCAATCGCGCGAAGCTCCTCCGGCATCTCACGGTGGTTGACGTTGATGCCGATTCCCAGCACGACTTTATGAAGGCGGTCGAGCTCCGCCTGCATCTCCGTCAGCATGCCGCAGACTTTCTTGCCGTTAACCAGCAGGTCGTTCGGCCAGCGAATGTCCACGGGGAGCTCCGTCACCGACTGGATGGCCTGTTGCGCCGCTACCCCCGCCAAAAGCGTCAGAATGGGAGCGGCGGCCGGCGAAAGCGGCGGCCGCAAAAGCACCGAAACGTAGATGCCGCTCCTCTTTTCAGAATACCAGACCCGTCCCATTCGTCCGCGCCCCGCCGTCTGCTCCTCGGTGATCACCACCGTCCCGTGCGGCCCTTCCTGCGCGCTGAGTTCCATCGCTGCGGTATTTGTCGACTCCACGCGAAAATAGTGAACGATCTTGTTGCCGATTTCGCTGGGCAGCGGTTCCGAATGAACCAGGCTGGGAACCAAAAGGTCGGGAAGCTTTTGGAGTTGATATCCCCGCGGGTGTCCCTTGATCGCTACGCCCAGCGCCCTAAGCTTTTCGATCCACATCCACACCGTGGATCGTGAAACGCCGATCTCCGAAGCAATCTTCGGTCCGGGCACCAGCACGGTGGCGTTCTTCACCAGCAGATGCACAAGGCGGTCGATTCTGTGACTTGTAACTCCGGAGCTCATGCGTTCAAGGCAGGCGCCTGATGCAACATCGAGTAAAATCTAAATCCGGCACTCTAACCCTAACCGAGCATGCTTCTTTTTACAATGGCTCAATAAGAAAATTGATATCCACGGCGCCGGCCGAGTGCGTCAGCGCCCCCACCGAGATTCGGTCGACTCCTGTTTCTGCATAGGCCCGAAGATTGGCTCGATTGATCCCGCCGGAAACCTCAAGCCTCGCTCTTCCCGCCGCGCGCTCGACGCATTGAACGACAACGTCGGGAGTCATGTTGTCGAGGAGCACCAGGTCAGCGCCCGCGTCGATGGCTTCTTCAAGCTCTCCGACCGATCGGACTTCCACTTCGACGGGAATTCCAGCCGGCCGTTGCCCCCGCGCCCTTTCAACCGTAGCCCGAATTCCTCCGCCCAAAATAAGGTGGTTGTTCTTGATCAAGATGCCGTCATCAAGGCGCAACCGGTGATTGTGCCCTCCGCCCATTCGAACGGCGTACTTTTCAAGAGATCTCAAGCCGGGCGCGGTCTTTCGTGTATCCAGTAGTTCCGTTTTAAGGCCCTCGATTT
>JAJYHU010000437.1 GCA_021784615.1 Acidobacteriota bacterium
TCCAGGATTTTGAGCGCCAGCGGGTCCTGGATCAGGCGCTGGATGGCGCGTTTGAGCGGGCGCGCTCCGAACTGCGGATCGTAGCCGCGCTCGAAGAGCAGTTCCCGAGCCTTGTCGGTCAGGCGGATTTCGATCTTGCGTTCGGCCAGCAAGCCGCGCAGGCGGTTGAGCTGCAGGTCGATGATCCTGGTGATCTCTTCCTTGCCCAGCGCGTTAAAGATCACGACTTCGTCCACGCGGTTCAGGAATTCGGGCCGGAAGTTCTGGAGCAGCATCGCCTGAATGCGCTTTTTCAGGTCTTCAGAGAGCTCCGCCGGCTCGCCGCTGCGTGTTGAGTTCATCGCCTCATGAATCAGGTGGCTCCCGATGTTGCTGGTCATGATGATGACGGTGTTCTTAAAGTCCACGGTGCGGCCCTTGCCGTCGGTCAAGCGGCCTTCATCAAGAATCTGCAGGAAGATATTGAAGACATCCACGTGCGCCTTTTCGATTTCGTCGAATAGCAGTACGGAGTACGGCCGCCGCCGTACCTGCTCGGTGAGCTGGCCGCCTTCTTCGTATCCCACGTAGCCCGGAGGCGCGCCGATCAGCCGCGCCACGGCGTGCTTCTCCATATACTCCGACATATCGATGCGCAGCATGGCGCGCTCGTCGTCAAACAGAAACTCGGCGAGCGCCCGCGCCAGTTCCGTTTTCCCCACGCCCGTGGGACCCAAGAAAATAAAGCTGCCGATCGGGCGGTTGGGATCGGACAACCCCGCCCGGCTCCGCCGGACGGCGTTTGCAACCATCCCCAGCGCTTCTTCCTGCCCCACCACGCGCAGCCGCAGGCGGTCCTCCATCTTGACCAGCTTCGACACTTCACCTTCCAGCATCTTGGCCACCGGGATGCCGGTCCACTTGGAAACGACGCGAGCCACGTCTTCTTCGTCTACTTCTTCTTTCAGCATGCGGGCCGCTTTGCCTTTGCCTTCAAGGTCGGCGTTGGCCTCGGCAAGCTGCTTTTCCAAGCTGACCAGCTTGCCGTAGCGGATTTCCGAGGCTTTGGCCAGGTCGCCTTCGCGCGTGGCCCGAGCTTCGTCCACCTTGGCCTGCTCGATATCGGATTTCAGCTTCCGGATGCGGGTGATGATTTCCTTTTCCGCATTCCAGCGCAGCTTCAGCCGGTCAGACTGTTCCTTGATCCCTGCCAGTTCCTTTTCCAGCTTGGAAAGACGTTCGCGCGAGGCGGGATCATCTTCCTTTTTGAGTGCCTGCCGCTCAATTTCAAGCTGCGTGATGCGCCGCTCGATCTGGTCGATCTCGGCCGGCATCGAGTCGATTTCGATGCGCAACCCGGAAGCCGATTCGTCAATCAGGTCGATTGCCTTATCGGGCAGGAAGCGGTCGGAAATATAGCGGTTTGAAAGCACCGCGGCGGCCACGATGGCGGAGTCCTTGATCCGCACGCCGTGATGCACTTCGTAGCGTTCTTTCAGTCCCCGCAGAATCGCGATGGTGTCTTCCACGCTCGGCTGCCCCACCACCACGGGCTGGAAGCGCCGCTCGAGCGCCGCGTCTTTCTCAATGTGTTTTTTGTACTCGTTCAGCGTGGTGGCGCCAATGCAGCGCAACTCGCCGCGCGCGAGCGCCGGCTTCAGCATGTTGGAGGCGTCGATCGCGCCCTCAGCCGCGCCCGCGCCCACCAGGGTGTGCAACTCGTCGATAAACAGAACCACCTGCCCGTTCGATTCCTCAATTTCCTTCAGCACCGCCTTCAGCCGGTCCTCAAATTCGCCGCGATATTTTGAACCCGCCACCATGGCTCCCAGGTCAAGCGCCACGATGCGCTTCGACTTGAGAGATTCCGGCACGTCGCCGGCCACGATGCGCTGCGCGATGCCTTCCACAATCGCCGTCTTGCCCACACCCGGCTCGCCAATTAGCACAGGGTTGTTCTTGGTGCGCCGCGAGAGCACCTGAATGACCCGGCGGATTTCATCGTCCCGGCCGATAACCGGGTCCAGCTTGCCGCGCCGGGCGAGCTCCGTCAGATCGCGCGCGTAACGCTCCAGCGCCTGATATTTGGCTTCAGGATTCTGGTCGGTAACCCGCTGCGAGCCGCGGATGGCTACCAGAGATTTCAGGATGGCGTCGTGTGAAACTCCCGACCGCGCAAGAATCTGGCCTGCAGCGTCATTCTTATTCTTGGCAAGAGCCAGCAGCAGGTGCTCAGTCGAGACAAAGTCGTCCTTGAACGGTTCGGTTTCCTTCGCCGCCTGCTCCAAAACCTCTTTCAGCGCGGAAGAAAGATAGTGATCCGCCATCCCGCCAACTTTGGGCAGCCGGTCAAGGGCTTTCTTGGCTTCCTGGGTAACGCTCGAGGGTGCCACACCCAGCCGCTCAAGGATGGCTGGAACGATGCCTTCAGGCTGCTCCAGCAAGGCGAGAAGCAGGTGCAGAGGTTCGAGCTGCTGGTTGCCAAAGCGGCCCGCCACATCCTGAGTGCCTTGCAGCGCTTCCTGGGCTTTAATTGTGAATTTGTCAAAACGTGTCGCCATGATGTGTCCTTTGTGGAAATAACCAAATCCGGGTTGGCCGGATCTCGCCCGCCAACCCGGATTGAACTCAATCGCGCCGCCGTCCAACCGGGCGGCAACGATGCAGCATCAGCCTAACTCACTTGCTGATGCTGATCTTGATTTTTTTCGGCTTGGCCTCTTCGCGCTTGGGCATCGTCAGAGTCAGAACGCCGTCCTTGAAGTCCGCCCTCACCTTTTCCGCGTCAACAGCGGCGGGCAGCGGGAAGGTTCGTCCAAAGCTGCCATAAGCCCTCTCAACATGACGGTAGTTTTCCTCCTTGATTTCGTTTTCATATTTGCGCTCACCCTTCAGATAGAGCGTCCCGTCATGTATGGTGGCTACAACATCTTTGGGGTCGATGCCCGGCAGTTCGGCTTTCAGGACGACGGCCTGGTCGGTCTCATAGATGTCCACCGGCGGAATCCAGTTGCCGGTGCTGAGTCCTTCCTCTTCTCCCGCAAAGCGCCCCAAGGTTTCGTTAAACAGACGATTCAGCCGGTCTTGAGTTGCAAACGTGTCTCGAAAAGGTTCCCATCTTACGATTGGCATTGCTTCGATACCTCCTTGGTGAAGTTGCAGAATGCTTTGAGTTTCAGGACCCGCGACGCACGGCCGCGGGTCTCTACAAAGTGTTCTTAAGGCTCACTGGACGCTGATCTTGATGGTCTTGGGCTTGGCCTCCTCGCGTTTGGGCATCATCAGGGTCAGGATGCCGTCCTTATATTCCGCTTGGACCTTTTCAGAATCGACGGAGCTAGGCAAAGCAAAGGTTCGGCTGAATGCCCCGTAAGACCGCTCAACGCGATGCAGGTTTTCCTCTTTGACCTCCTTCTCGAACTTTCGCTCACCCTTAAGGTAGAGGGTGTTGTCTTCCACACGCACTTCAACGTCGTTGGGGTTGACGCCGGGCAGTTCAGCTTTCAGCACAAGCTTGTCATCGGTTTCGTAAATATCAACCGGTGGCATCCATGCCCGCGCGCCTGGCTCGTCATTGCCGAAAACTCGGGCAAAAGTTTCGTTGAAAAGCCGGTTGAACCGGTCTTGAGTTGTTACCAAATCTCGAAAAGGTTCCCATCTAACGATCGCCATGGTTAGTTACCTCCTTAAACATATAAAGTCTTAGTCTTCATAGATAATAAAACCTTAGTGTCAATATGTCAAGCATATATTTATTCTTTTTTTTCATTAGAATACAAACAAATAATTCACGATTTTACTACAATCAAGATCAGAAATATTTTGAGCCAGCGGTCCAGCGAAGCCGTATTCCCAGGGAAGTTCAGTCAGGGGTAACGATTCCTGATACTCCTCCCGAAACCTTTGCTGGAACCCTACCGTGGTTTCTTCAGGTGCTTATCTACAACCGATTCGCGCTAGAGCATTTCCGTAACTAATATCGCTTGCAAAGGAGAAGAGTTATGGCAGAGTAGACGCATGCGAGCCATAGCTGTTCCGATTCGCAAGCGTATTGTCGAAAACCCGACCGGCCCGAGGTGACCGAAAGAAGGGCCGACGGGCAAGAGCCGTTGGCCGCCGAGCCGGCGGCCGCACTGGTGTTTGTGGACGAGAGCGGAGCCAACCCCAAGAGGACTCGCCTACGGGGCCGTGCCCTGGACAGCGAAAGACTGCTGGCCCGCGTCCCGCACGGGCGCTATCAAACCAGCACGCTCATCTCCGGCATGGGCCTGCAAGGTTCTTGCGCCCCACGGTTGTTGGCCGGCCCCATGAACGGCGAGATGTTTTTGGCTTGGGTACTGCAAGGCTTGGCCCCCACACTGCGCACCGGCGACGTGGTGATCCTGGACAACCTGAGCACGCATAAGATTAGGCCCTCGACGCCGCCGGTGCGCGCTTGCTCGATCTGCCGCCGTACTCGCCGGACTTCCACCCCATCGAACCGATGTGGAGCAAGATCAAACAGTCCGGCACAGCCACGCTCCCCGCACCGAGGATGAACTGCTTGGGGCGGCTAAAACCGCCTTCGACGCGATTTCCACTGCCGATTGCAAAGGCTTCTTTTTTAGCGCTCAATATGCTACATAATCCATGGAAATGCTCGACGGTCCGTTAACACTAACGGAGTTCCTCG
>JAJYHU010000023.1 GCA_021784615.1 Acidobacteriota bacterium
CACGGAAGAGGTGCGCAAGGTGGAGCGCGCTCGTATTATTCTGGCGTGCTTGCAGGGCAAAGAGAACCAGCAAGTAGCGCGCGAGGTGGGAGCTGCGATTCCCACGGTGAGCAAATGGAGGCGGCGTTTCGCGGCCGGCTGCTGGCGTTGCTGGAACAGACGCCGCCCGCCGGCTTGGCGCACTGGGACGGTCGAGCCCTGGCGGAGAAACTGGGAGCCAGCGTGCATGCGGTTTGGCGCACTCTGCGACGCGAGGGCATCTACCTGCAACGCATGCGCACTTGGTGCGTGAGCACTGATCCGGAGTTTGCCCCCAAAGCCGCCGAGGTGGTGGGATTGTATCTGAATCCCCCGCTGAATGCTTTGGTGCTGAGCGTGGACGAGAAGCCGGGCATTCAGGCCAAGGAGAGGCCTTCGGGTTACGTGGAAACCGACAGCGGGACCGTGGTGCGGGCGCTGAAGAGCACCTACAAACGCCATGGCACGCTGAACCTCTTCGCAGCTCTGGAAGTGGCGACCGGGCACGTCTATGCGCAAACCACGGCGCACAAGAAACGAGAAAACTTTCGCGCTTTCCTGGAGGGGGCGATTGCCGATTGTCCAGCGGGCAAAGACATCCATGTGATCTTGGACAACTACAGCACGCACAAAAAGAACGACGACTGGCTGGCCAAGTACGAAGGCCGAGTGCAATTTCACTTTACTCCCACCTCGGCCAGTTGGCTCAATCAAGTCGAAATCTGGTTCAGCCTGCTCACCCGCAAGACTCTCCGGGGAGCCAGCTTCAAGACCGAAGACCGACTTCGCGCGGCGATCGAAGCCTTCATTCAGCAACATAATCAAAAATCCAAACCATTCCAATGGCGCAAGCGAGAAGTTAAGGGCAGCCAGCTTAGAAATACACTCATTAACTTACGCAACTAAGCACTAGTTGTTATCGGCTGTCCGTTTTTGTTTTCCAGGAACGGGACACTTTGCGATGACGGACGTGCGCCCGCTGCACCCGGGACCCATTGCGATTTTTTTTGACTAAGAGAAAGCATAAAGCACACTTCTCCGAGTCTATTTCACGGCAATAGTACGGCAAGAGTTCATCGCAAAGGGGCCAAAATCAGCCTAAACCGGAAAAGCGTGTCTGGTCACGACGTCCGGATTTAGTTTGGATTTAGTCTTTTCTGTCAACAACTTGAGTGAATTGGCGGAGAGGCAGGGATTCGAACCCTGGGTACAGCTTTTGACCGTACAACGGTTTAGCAAACCGCCGCCTTAAGCCACTCGGCCACCTCTCCGTCGATGTGAACTTCATTCTACTGCCTTGGGAGCTTCCGTGGCTAGTCTGAATTCGGGAAAAGCTTTTGGATGCTGGCGGGCCCGATGCTACGAACTTTGGGCGTTCAGGCAGAATACAGCAGTTGATTGAATCGGTCCGGGTCCCGCGCGAGCTGGTTTGAGAAGGTGGCAGCTTGCTGGAAGGTATAGAGCAACTGATCGGCGGGACTGACGTCGAAGATAGGTCCCAGCTTGCCTGCCGAGTTGCGCGGCCGGCCCTGGTCCCAGGTTGCACTGAGTTTCCCCAGTAGCCGCTGATCACGTTCGGCAATCGTTTGAATCAAGGAGGCCGTCCTTACGGCATCCCGCCGGGAGTTCGTTGCTTCTTCAACCAGAACGGTATTCCTCCAGAAAACATGCTCCAGGTACTCGACTGAGAGCCGGAAGGCCAGAAAATCGTCAAAGTTTTTCCGGACCAGTTCCTGGTCGAAGACAAGCTGGCTGAGCAGGCGTGTAAAGGGTGGGCCATTGCGCACATGAGATTTAACGGCGGTCCTCAATTCGTTTTCATTTCGCCAGGGAACGGGAAGCACCGGACGCATCCAGCGAGGTGAACAGGACTTCCGATTGGGTGTAATGTTGTAGATCGTCACAAAGGTATCAGCCCAATTTCCATTCCATTGAGATCCGTAGAACTTCTCAACAAAACGCCTGAGCGCCGCCTTTCGGGCTACAGGACTTCCTTCCGTTAAAGAGACGGCCGCGTAGGCAAAACTGTCCCATATGGAGCGCTGGATATAGCGGGAAGGCAGCCAGTTGGTTACGATCACGCCGAGCGCTTTGGGATCGTCAATGTTCCGATAGGCGTCCGCATAGGCGTCGATGTTTTGCAAGGCCGAGAGCCCAGCCCGTGGTCCCCATCGGCAGGAAATGAGGGCCGGCGCTCCAATCGCGCGCAGCCCTGCCGCGAGCACTTTCCGCGCAGCCTGTTCCAACGGAACGGGGTCGGTCACGTAGTATTGCCAGTCCATGACGATGACATCTTTGTTGAGGAGCGGAAGGATGCCGGGTTCCTTATGAAGGACATAATCGCCCCAGACGATGAACTCCTTGCCAAGCTGGCTGGCGGCTTGATCGAGAGAATTCAAGTAGTCGGCCCAGATCTGGGCTCGCGTTTTGGACCGGAGAGCTCGGCGCGAAAGGTCCGAGCCGCCCCAGTTGACTTCGTCGCATCCGCCGTGTAGATAACGCGAAGGGAAAATCTCAGCAACCTCTCGATAGAGGTCGGACATCAGCCGCAAGGTTGCAGGAGCGACTGGAACGACAGATGAGAAGTGTGAGCCGGCCTTGGGGTCTTGATCCGCCAGGTGGGCGTATTGGGGAACACCGGTGATGTATCGGGTGTGCCCAAACGATTCTATTTCAGGGATTAACTCGACTCCGCGCTTTTGAGCATAATCGGCCAGATCTTTTGCCTGGGTGTGAGTGAGAGCATGCCGATGCGTTATCAACTCGGGATGGCTCTTGAAGCGCAGCGCGCAGCCTTGATCGTCCGCAAGAGAAAGAAGCAGCGCATTCAGGTTCCAGTCATAGCAGAAGTCGATCATGCGGCGGTAATACGAGGGATCTTCAGGAAGGCGCGCCGCGTCCGCCATGATGCCGCACAGCCGCGGTGTGGTTTCTGTACCCCCGGCGGAGTTCTCCTGAGCGTTCTCAGCAGGCAGGGAACGTTCATCGATGACAGGGGCGGAGGTCGTTTTGCTCAGGGGTGCGCGTTGCCCGGAAAGCTGATGAGCTGCCAGAGCGGAGCCTGCAAGGCCTGTGACGCTGCTCGCCAGAAAGGCGCGTCGGGTTGGGTTAGAAGGATGTTTCCGCAAGTCTCACCGGCTTGGCTGCTGCAAGCAGCCAGGAATATATCTATCATTCCTCGCAGAAGAGAGTCTACTTAAACTTGCTTTGCGTTTCCGCGCACGAGGGACGACCTCAGGCGGTTTCGGCGGAGTCTCAGCGAGACAATTCGCTCCGGCAAAGAAATTCTTCAGGTTTGTGATCCTTTGCATATTGGACCATCCCTTGGACGTTCTCCGGCGGCGTCATGGGTGAAACCTCGCACCCTGACCCGACAATGTGGTACTTTCCGCAAATGGCGTGACATCCTCTTGACGCCTCGTAAACTCTTTCTGGAGTTCCTTCCAATAGATCCGTAATCGTGGACACGTTCCCAAGAATCACGCGGTCTGAACCCAATCCCGCCCTTGCAGCAGCGAGGTCAGTGGGGAAATCCAGTTCGAAGATATGGACTGGCAAATCTCGCATTTGGGGTATCAGCGCATCCGTCTGCCCGCACATGTGAAGACGGACGATGACATCCGGGTAGCCTTGCCGGATGGAATCGACTACCCGGCGCTGCCTCGGATACAGAAATTCTCCATAGTAACGCGGCCCGATCATGCTGGCTGCGGCATCGCTCATTCCGATCGTGTCCGCCCCCGCTTGGATTTGGGCCGCTGCATAGACCACCGCCACTTCGGCCGAAAAGTCCATCAAGTCTTTCACGAAGGCGGGATCGTCCAGAAAGTCGGTCATGATTCGATTCAAGCCTCGCAGTTCCTGCGCCAAAGCTAAAGGACCTTCGACCCAACCGACGATGGGCACTTCACCGGCGAATTCTTTTCTAAGAATTTCGATTGCTTTAATCCTGTCGTGCATTCGGCCCCCACCCAGGGGATCCGGGATTTTGAAACTTTTGAGCTGTGACTTTTCAGCAAGAGCTGCTCGTTCCTCACAAATCGCAGGTCCTTGATCTTGATACCAAAGGATGCTTTCCTCCCCGGCAATGTCGATAACTTCTCGGGCAGGGTCCGAACATGTGAGCAGGCAGTCAATCTCAAAGTCTCTCACGAGTTTGCTCTGGGCCTCAGCCATCTTCCGCCCGTCTTTGGTATATTCAATGTAAGGAATTCCTGCATGCTTGGCAGCAAACATCATAATGACGGGCTGTACGGGCAAGTGATCAACAGTTTTTCCTGCTATCAAACCACGCACTCTCTCGACCGAACGCATGATGGCACCTCTCAGCCCAGGTACGCCTTGTCTGCTTTCCAGACATACGCCTGATACGCAATCGAGTCAAGTTCCGAGCGCCGCCATGTCCAGTGCACGATCCCAGGCAAGAGTCGGGCGCTCCGTTTTCAAACGAGAATGGACCCGGAGTATCTTTACACTCAGTCCTATGACGCACTGATCGATCAACGGCGAAAACAAGCTCTGCAGCGAGCCAAACTTTTGCCAAGGCGATGCGACGTGCATCGGGGGAAAACGAGCCGCCGGTTTGATTCCCTGTGACTCAAGGACCAGGTAATTTACCGGCG
>JAJYHU010000236.1 GCA_021784615.1 Acidobacteriota bacterium
AGCACGCTGTCAACTGCCAGGAGACGTTTGAACTTTTTGTGCGCAATCTGCCCGCCGAGCGGGCCTATCTGCTGGCGGCAGGCATTGAGGATTCGATCGAGTACCTGAAAAACCTCCGGTTTTCAAAAGAAGACATTCAATTCCTAAAAACCCTTCCGAACTTTCGCGGGGTGTCCAAGAACTTTTTTGATTATCTCCGTACGTTCCGTTTCACCGGAGAGGTTCACGGCGTTCGGGAAGGAACGCTGATTTTCGCCGGCGAACCCATTCTTCAGGTAACGGCTCCGGTCGCAGAGGCGCAAATTGCTGAAACCTACCTCCTCTCGGTTATTAATTTTGAAACGCTCGTCGCCTCCAAGGCGGCGCGGGTAGTCCATGCTGCTGAAGGACGCCCGGTGCTCGAGTTCGGAACGCGCCGCGCCCAAGGGCCCGAAGCCGGACTGAGAGCCGCCCGGGCGGCCTATGTGGGAGGGTGCGCCGCCACATCCAACGTTGAAGCCGGACGCCTTTACGGCATCCCGGTAGCCGGGACGGCCGCCCACTCCTGGACGCAGGTGTTCCCTACCGAACGCGAAAGCTTTCAAGCCTTGCTCGACGTGTTCCCGGAAACCGGTGTTCTGTTAATCGACACCTACGACGTGCTCAGGGGCGCGCAAACCGCGGCAACTCTAGGCAGGACGTTCCCCGCCATTCGCCTGGATAGCGGCGATTTGCTGGAGAAAAGCCGCCAGGTTCGCAGAATCCTGGACGACAACGGCCACAAGAACGTCAGGATCATCGCGAGCGGCGACCTCAACGAATACCGCATCGAGAAGCTGGTCAAGGCCGGCGCGCCTATTGATTCTTTCGGCGTGGGAACCGATTTAGCCACTTCCCGCGATGTCCCCGCCCTGAGCGTCGTCTACAAGCTGGTGGAAACTGAGCGACAGGGCCGCGTGGAATATAAGGCCAAGTTCAGCGAGGAAAAAGTATATCTGCCCGGCCGAAAGCAGGTATTCCGGTTCATGAAAGACGGCTGGTACCATCACGACATTATCGCGCGCGCAAGGGAAACTTACCCAGGCGCCTCGCCGTTGCTTGAGCCCCTAATGCAAGGGGGCAGGCCCCTCGCACGGCCGCGAACCAGCCGGCAAATCCGCGCGCAAGCTCTGGCGAACCTGAAACAACTCCCGGAAACCTATCAGGCCTTGTGCAACGCTCCGCAATACCCCGTCGAGTACAGCGAAGCCTCCAAACGTTTGCTCGATGAATTTCGCAACCAATACGCAGCGGAGCAGAAACTTTCCGAAACGGTCAACAAAATCCGAAGCCCGCGGGGAAATGATGAGTAAGTCTATCGTTTTTTTCGATGTTGATACCCAGGTGGATTTTATGCTCCCGGGCGGCAGCTTGTACGTGAAAGGCGTGGAGAAAATCATACCAAACCTCAGAAATCTGATGACCTATGCACGGGAACGGCATATCCCGGTCCTCTCGTCAGCAGACGCGCATCCACCCGATGACCCTTCCTTCGCCCAGTGGCCTCCGCATTGCGTTGTGGGCACTCCGGGACAAAACCGAATTCCGGTAACGCTTTTTCCCAATCCTTACGTTGTTCCAAACCGCCCGGGCGCCTTCACGCCGCCTGATCCATGGCCGGATCAAGTGATCCTTGAGAAGCAGGAATACGACGCCTCGACCAACCTGAACTTCGATACCATTCTGGGGGCGATTGGGAAAGCACAGTTCATCCTTTTTGGAGTCGCCACGGATTATTGCGTTCGCGGGACCGCGCTGGCGCTGTTAAGAAAGGGATATTCTGTTGCGATCGTGACCGACGCCATTAAACCGATCAGCGAAGAAGAAGGTCGCAAAGCAATTGCAGAGATGAGCGCCGCCGGAGCGCGGCTGGTCAAGACGTCTGAGGTTTGTACCTAACAAGGGCGGGCGCAGATCTGGAGCCGTTCCATGCGCTTTCCAGTGGGTCCAGGGTCGCAAAAAAATGTTGCTGCTGGAGTATCGCAACGGCCCAGCTTGCGCTCACCGGGCCCGCCGCCTGCCGTCCAAACGCCTCCAGATGAAATACAGCGGGATGCCCGCCAAAACAATGGCCAGACCAAGGAAGGATTCCAGTGGTTTTCTGACCATGGTATTCACCACGATCGCCAGGGCCGCCACGGTAAAAGCGAGCGGCAGAAACGGATATCCCCAAACTCGATAGGGACGAGGAAGGTCCGGCAACCGGCGGCGCAGGAGGATCACTCCGGCAATAGCCGCTCCTGAAAAAATCCACATGGCAAAAATCACATAAGTGTAAAGCTCCTCAAAAGTTCCGCTCATCGCCAGCAGCGTCGACCAGCCTCCAAGGACAATCAGAGCGACGGCTGGAGTCCGGTACCGCGGGTGAATGCGGGCGGCAGCCCTAAAAAACACTCCATCACGCGCCATGGCGTAATACACTCGCGGACTGGTAAGGATCGTTCCATTCAACGCGCCAAAAATCGAGCAGAGAATGAGCGCTGAAACAAACCGCGCACCGTTCGGGCCCAGCAGCCAGAGCATCGCCGTCGCCGCCACTCGCTGATGCTCAACCATCACCTGAAGAGGAAGGACCCTTAAATAGGCTGCGTTGGCAGCCAGATAGACAATGACAATGATGGCCGTCCCCAGAAAGAATCCTCGCGGAAGAACCCAGGCTGGGTTTTTGACTTCTCCCGCCGTATAAGAAAGTTGGTGCCAACCTTGATACGCCCAGAGCACTCCCACCAGCGCGATCCCAAAGGAACTCAACGTTGTGTGAGCGACTGGAAGCGGCGCGGACGATGCCACGCGCGTAACGGGCGGAAGGAGAAACGCGCAACCGATAATCACGACCAGCCCGCCGAGCTTGGCAATGGTAAAAATGGTTTGAACCGCCGTACCTTTCCGGACTCCCAGAATGTTCACGAAGGTCAGCACGATAATGGTCGCTGCTCCCAGCAACTTTTGCTCAAGCGGAGTTAGCGGAATGAAAGCCGAGCTGTAAATCCCAAAGGCGACGGCGAGCGTTGCCGCAGACCCGGCGTCGATCACCAACAGCGATCCCCAGCCGTAGAGAAACGCAAACAGCTTTCCGTACGCCTCCCGCAAATAAACGTAAATGCCGCCCGCCTCGGGCATTGCAGCGCCCAGTTCCCCCAAGGAGAGAGCCCCCGCCAGCGCCAGGGCTCCGCCGACAATCCAGACCAGATAGAGGCTGGCTACGCTGCCAACTTCAAGTGCGACGTCATGCGGAACCAGAAAAATTCCAGAACCGATAATGGTTCCTACAACGATCGCCGTCGAACCTAGAATCCCGATTTCCCGGGGCAACGTTTCAACCGCATGCCGGGGAGAGGAACCTTCTACGTCTGAATTCATACGCCCCCTAGTTCTAAAGCTTTACGACTTCTTGGCGGGCCATTATACTGAGAGACGGCCATTTCAGCACGGAATAGTTTTTTACCTCCTCGATTAAGAAAATATGACGACGATGAATTTTATTCCCAATCGCTTCCGCCGCCAGAGCGCCTTGGTGGTCGGAGGGGCTCAGGGGATTGGCAAAGCGATCGCGGTCCGTCTGGCTCGCGAAGGTGCGCGAGTGGTAATTGGAGATGTCGACCGTCCCATGATGGCCGAAACGGCGCTGGAAATCACCCGGGAGAAAGGTGTGGTCCGGACGGTCCGCTGCGACGTCCGCCGGCGAAGCCAGGTTGAGCGGATGGTTTCAAAGGTGATCCAATGGCACGGCCGCATTGATATCTTGATGTACGTGGCGGGAGTCGCCAAGCTGGTGCCTTTCACCAAGACCAACGAAAAACACTGGGACTGGACTCTGGACATCAACCTGAAGGGCGGTTTTCTTGTGGCGCGCACTGTGGCTCCGCATATGGTTCGCCAGCGGAAAGGCAAGATGGTCTTCATGGCGTCCACCAACAGTTGGGATGCAGAAGCAGAACTGGCGCCTTACAATGCCTCGAAGGCCGGCCTCTTTCTGCTTGCCAAGACTTTGGCGCGGGAGTTGGGGCCCTCCGGCATTAATACGAATGCGGTGGGTCCGGGGCTTATCCGAACCCGCCTCACGGAGCCTGTTATCAAGAACAAGAAATTTATCAGCAAGTACAAAGACCTTATTCCATTGGGGCGGATCGGCCAGCCCGAAGATATCGCCGGGCCTGCCACCTTTCTCGCTTCCCCGGACGCCGATTATGTCAACGGGATACTGATGTTTGTTGATGGAGGCCAGCTAGCCTGAGCCGTTCTTCAATTTCCTGATGGATTTTCGATTGCAACGTACCTTCATCTCTACAAGGAGAAATTGCCATGCGCAAAGCAGTTAAAAGCAAGAAAATACCCCAGCCTCGCGGCCCATATTCTCCGGCTATTATTGCGGACGGGTTTGTTTTTGTCGCCGGCCAAGGCTCCATCAACCCCACCACCAACGAATTTGAATTAGGAGATATCCGCTCCGAAACCCGGCGGACCCTTGAAAATATTAAAACAATTCTTCAAGCGGCAGGAAGCTCTTTGCGCGATGTGGTTCGAGTCGGCGTGTTTCTTTCCGATATGAAAAACTTTGCCGCCATGAATGAAGTTTACGCGGAGTTTTTCCCTAAGGATCAGCCGGCCCGTA
>JAJYHU010000048.1 GCA_021784615.1 Acidobacteriota bacterium
TTTGATCAATGCCTTGGCGGCGAGAAGCATCGCTTCATAGGCTGCTTTTCCAGCCTGCTCCGCTTCGCCGTCATCCAGGGCCACGTGCGCCTCAAAAAGCTTCCGTTCGGCCGCAGCAAGGTCGAACTCGACGGAAGAGACAATCTCTCCCGCGCACTCGCCCACGCCGTGGTCCCCCATGCTGTACTCCCGTGGGTCACCCCAGTCCTTGAAGAAAGAATGGTCTGTTTGATTCGCCGGCGGCTGCGTGAGGTCTTCGAGAAGCTTCTTTAATTCCACCTTGCCGGTCCGCTTGACGAATTCCTGAAAGCTTTCCGCGTTCTTCCGGCCCGCAGCGTAGAGGTCGCTCAAGCGCGTTACAACTTCCGGGATGTTCTTGGAGGGTATCGCCACAATCGGCATGCCGTAGGACCCCGCGTTGTGCGTCCACTCTCCGCCCAAAACCACCTGGAAATGCGGAACCGTATATCCCGACATCTTGCGGCTGACACCGTAAAAACCCAGATCCGCTACATGGTGCTGGCCGCAACTGTTATAGCAGCCGCTGATCTTGATGCGCAGGTTTTGAACAGCTTCGTCCATTTGGAAGCTCTTCTCCGCCAGACGCTTGCGCAGCTCCGCCGCCAAACCGCGTGAAGAGGAAATTCCCAGCTTGCAGGTGTCCGTGCCGGGGCAGGAAACAATGTCCACGATGGTTCCCGCGCCGGATGCGCCCAGGCCCACCGCATCAAGCGCCTGGTACAGCTCGGGAAGGTCGCTTTGGCTCACCCAGCGGATCACAAAGTTTTGCTCGACCGTGGTCCGGATGGTCTCTTTCGTAAATCGCCGGACGATATCGGCCAAAATGCGCAACTGGTATGACGTGATGTCGCCAATGGGAAGGGCAACGGTAACGGTCGAATACCCTGTCTGCTTCTGCGGACGAATGTTTGTCTTGAGCCAGCGCTGGTACGCTTCGGAGCCCTGTGTTTGAAGTTCGCCGGCAGGCTTCAGAGGTTCCTCCTGCGGCGACTCCGCACCTTCCAGATATTCCGTCCATCGCGGATCGTAAGGAAGACTCTTACGTTCTTCAAGAACCAGATCCTTGAATTTCTCAATGCCTAAGTCCTGAATCAGGAACTTGATTCTCGCGCGGTTGCGGTTCTTTTTCTCGCCCAGCCTTGCATAGACCCTGGCGATCGCCTGGGTCAGCGGCATTAATTCTTCTGGAGGCACAAAGGGATCGAACAGCTTTGCCTGATAGGCCACGGCGCCCAAGCCGCCGCCGACGTACATCTCAAAGCCCCGTTTTTCCTGACCATTTTCCATGCGCTTGACGGCAATCAAACCCAGGTCGTGCATACTCGTAAGGGCGCAGGCATCCTGCGGGCAGCCGCTGAAGGCCGGCTTGAACTTTCTGCCGAAGTTCTGGACATCAGGATGGCCCATCAGAAATTTTGCCAGAGCGCGCGAATAGGGAGAGACGTCAAACACTTCACCCTGGCAGACGCCTGCATAGGGGCAGGCTGTCACGTTGCGGACGGAATTGCCGCACGCTTCACGCGTGGTGATGTCGACGGCCGCGAGGCGCCGCATCAAGGCGGGCGTATCCTCTATATGAACGTAGTGGAGTTGAACGTCCTGCCGCGTGGTTACGTGGGCGATGCCGTCGGAATACTCTTCAGCCAGATCCGCCAGAGTTTCCAGTTGCCGAGCGTCGAGTCCTCCGCCGGGAATCTTGATGCGCTGCATGCCCGGAGCGTCCCAAAGCGTGTTTGGCCCCTTGAGCAACTCCCGGTTCGGGTAGGCCATCTCCTGAACTTTTTTCCCGTCGTGCCGTTGGCCATTGTCATAGCGCTGGCCGTAGACTCCTCTTCGCAGCCGCGTCTCGGCAAAGAGCCGATCGTCGCGCTTGCCCTGCTTCTTCAAGGCGACTTCTGTTTCAAAAATGTCAATTTCGCTTGCCAGGGCTTCCGGCAGCTTTCCGGAAAAATATTCCTTCCAAAGTGCGTTCGAAGTTTTCATTGCGTCACAGCTCCAAAATAAAAAAACCACCGTCAGGCTTTACCTTCGACGGTGGATTCGATTATCGCCAAGCCTAAACCGTGCCTTCGATCACCCTCCACACGCCGGCAAATCGGTGCAACAACAGGTGCAACTGCCAACGTGAGAGCCCCATGCCATAACCATTTTAGATTACTCAAATAAGCTGCGACTGTCAACCCACCCGACGTCCACAGATGGCCCAGCAATCAGCCAAAGCGATGTTGTCTTTTCCACTACATTCGAAGAAGGGAACTGGCGGGCCTTCCGTCAAAACCCTTGCGCATTACCGCCGCTTCGGAACCTCATGGCGCTACCGGAATTGTTTGGCTGCCCGTTCTCCCGCCACTGGATCTCATCAGGGCAGCGAGCTTCACTTTTTCCTGTGTGGCGGAAGGCCGGGCTGCGTCATGCGATGCGGATCAAGTATCTTCTTTAATTCCTCTTCGCTGAGAACCTTATCCTCAAGACATACTTCGGGTATTGTCTTGCCCTTCGCAAGCGCTTTCTTAACAATCTCCGCCGCCCGCGAATACCCGATCACAGGGTTCAAGGCAGTGGCGATTGAAGGCGACAGGTACGCGTAGCGTTCGCATACCTCGCGGTTGGCCCGGATTCCTTCAATACAACGATGTGCAACCACCCTACAGGTGTTCTTCAGGATTTCGGTCGCATGCAGAACATTCCAGATCATCGCCGGCATCATGACGTTGAGTTCAAGCTGCCCGGCCTGAACCGCCAGCGCTACGGCCGTATCACACCCCACCACCTGGAAGGCCACCATATCCAGCAATTCACCCATCACCGGATTGACTTTGCCGGGCATGATGCTGGAGCCAGGCTGCAAGGCCGGCAACACAATTTCATTGAATCCCGTGAGCGGCCCGCTGGTCATCAGCCGCAAGTCGTTTCCAATGCGGATGAGTTCCAGCGCCAGGTTCCTTAGCGCCCCGGAAACCGCCGCCAGCGGAAATTGCGATTGCATCGCCGTCCGCAGGTCCGGAGCAACCCGCAGCCGCAAGCCCGTCAGCGCCGCAAGCCGCTTCACAACCAGGCGAGGGTACTTCGGATGAGCGTTCAGGCCGGTGCCGACGGCACTCCCTCCAATCCCCAACTCCGCCAGACCCCCGGCGTTCTGGCGAATGTGCTGCGAAAGATTGTCGAGAGCCACTGCGTACGCCGTAAACTCCTGGCCCAAGCGGATCGGTACAGCATCCTGCATATGAGTGCGCCCGCTCTTGAGAATCCCGTCAAATTCGCGCCCCTTATTGCGGAACGCCTTTTCCAGATCTGCAAGCGCCGGGTAAAACTCCTCAAGCAGCAGCAGGGAAGCCAGGCGCATTGCCGTCGGAAACGTGTCATTAGTTGATTGGCCAAAATTAACGTGATCGTTGGGGTGGACAATCGAGTAATCCCCAAGCCGATCCATCCGATGGCCCCGCAGGCGCCAGATCGCCCGGTTGGCAATCACCTCGTTCACATTCATGTGGAAGCTGACGCCGGCTCCCGCCTGATAGACGTCCACCACGAAATGCTCATCCAGGATACCTTCAGCCACGTCCTTCGCGGCCTGAACGACGGCGCGGCCAACCTTTTGCGGAATCATTCCGAGCTCGAGATTAATTTCCGCGCAAGCCTGTTTCAGCAGGCCGTAAGCCCGGATTAAGACCCGATGGGCATGAATGCCGCTAATCGGATAATTTGCCACTGCGCGAGCCGTCTGAGCCCCGTAATAGGCACCGGATGGAACTTCAACATTTCCAAGAGAGTCGTGTTCGGTTCGTGTTTTCATGCAGTTATTTTACATAAAAAATCCAATCCGGCATACCTATGCTGAAAAGCGAAGCCGGAGCAGAGGAACAAGCGGAACGGGATACGAGTGCCAGTGGCTGGAGGCCGTAGCCCCAGCGCCCATATCTTTAACGTCTGATAAGGTATGTTATGTTAACTAACGAATACGGCAAATCCTTTTGCCTGCGACTCCTGCTAATCGCCCTCTTCCAAATTGCTGGTTTTTTTCCCTTCCCACGCGCCCTTCTCCTGGCCGTTCTGCTTCCAGGTTCCGCTGAGCTGGTTGCCTTTAATAACGCCGGTCAGCGCGTACTGGTTTTGGTCAGTATCGATCTCAATTTGGAGGTGATTGCGCTTGCTATGGACAACGGTTAGGTCTGTGGTTCCTTGCCGGGCGGTTACCCATCCGTAGATGTGTTTCGAGTTGTGCTGGTCCATATGAAGCGTAAACGGAAGGTCGCCGTTCGTGGCGCCGTGGGCGATGCATTGCCAGGTACCCGTAAGAGGCTCCTTAGCGGTGTTGTTATTATGGGCCATCGCGCCGCTTGCTGCGAGCAACAGGCAGAAGGCAGACAGTGTTGCGAGGTATCTCATAGGTCTCCTTTGCTGGGTTTATTTCGGATGCTTTTCGCGGATAGTATACGCCAGTCTGCGTTTGCTGGAGCGGCAAAGATCGCTTGGATCAGAGGGCGTGCGGGCGATCAGAGCCAGAAGTGCCACAGGGTATCGACCATGGCGTGCGTAAAGGCTGACGCGGAGGTTCGTTTTCTTATACGGTAGACGTTCCCGTAAAAGAGTCCCGCCAGGGCCGCCA
>JAJYHU010000115.1 GCA_021784615.1 Acidobacteriota bacterium
GCAGCACGGCGGACGCGCTATCGCTTTTTTCGCGTTTTGAACAGAAACTGGATGAGTTCCATGGCAACCTCAGCCGCGCCGTCGTGGAGCTGGCCAAGGAATGGCGGACGGATCGCGCCTTGCGCCACCTTGAGGCGCTGCTTTTGGTCGCCGACCAGAAGGTCACTTATCTGGTGAGCGGGAACGGGGACGTGATCGAGCCGGACGACGGGATTGTCGCCATCGGTTCCGGAGGCCCATACGCATTGGCGTCCGCGCGGGCTTTGGCAAAGCACACCAAACTGAACGCTCGCGAAATCGTTCAGGAAGCAATGCAACTGGCGGGTCAGATTTGCATCTATACGAATGAGCAGACGGTGGTTGAGGAGCTTTAAACCTCCCTGGCTCTTGTTATTCTCGAATGGTCTTTTATTTGCCTGAAAACATCGAAACCGCTACCATCCTAGACGAACTGACGCCGCGCCAGATCGTTGCCGAACTGGACAAATACGTTGTCGGCCAGAAGGAAGCCAAACGCTCGGTCTCGATCGCCCTTCGCAACCGCATGCGGCGGCAGAAGCTTTCTCCGGAACTCGCGGAAGATATTCTTCCCAAAAACATCATCATGATCGGCCCCACCGGAGTGGGCAAAACGGAAATCGCGCGCCGTTTGGCCCGCCTGGCCAATTCACCCTTCGTCAAGGTGGAGGCTTCCCGCTTCACGGAAGTTGGGTACGTGGGCCGTGATGTCGAATCGATGATTCGCGACCTGGTTGAAATCTCCATCGACATGGTCCGGGAGGAAAAAATCGAAGAGGTTGCGGAAAAAGCCGAGCAGAACGCGGAAGAGCGCCTTCTCGATCTGCTGCTGCCGCCACCGACCCCGGCTGCTTCCAAGACCGACAAAACTGCGCCCGACAACGGCCATCTGGCAGCGATGGAGCAATTCAAGCGAACCCGCGAAAAACTGCGGGCCCAGCTTCGCGAGGGCAAATTAGACGAGCGCCAGGTGGAAATTGAAACGCGGGAACGAAACTTCCCTTCCTTTGAAATCATCTCTTCCCAGGGCATCGAAGAGATGGACATCAACATCAAGGACATGATACCCGGGCTGTTCGGCCAGCGAAGCAAGAAGCGCCGCATGCGCGTCGGCGAAGCGATGGAGTACCTGATCCAGGAAGAAGAGAACAAGCTGATCGATATGGACCAGGTCACCCGGACCGCGGTCGAGCGCGCCGAGCAATCCGGCATCATCTTTCTTGACGAAATTGACAAGATCGCTGGACGCGAGCGCGGGCACGGACCCGACGTCAGCCGCGAGGGCGTGCAGCGCGACATCCTCCCGATTGTTGAAGGCACCACCGTCAACACCCGCTACGGCATGGTGCGCACGGACCATATCCTGTTTATCGCGGCCGGAGCTTTCCACGTCAGCAAGCCTTCTGACCTGATCCCGGAGTTGCAAGGACGGTTCCCGATCCGGGTCGAGCTGCATTCCCTGAACGTCGAAGATTTCATCCGCATCCTGTCGGAACCGAAGAGTGCTCTCGTCAAACAATACGTGGCCCTGCTTGAAACCGAGGGCATCAAGCTCTCTTTTACCGACGACGCCTTAGAGGAAGTGGCGCACTTCGCCGCCACGGTCAACGACCAAGCGGAAAACATCGGCGCCCGGCGGCTGCACACCATCATGGAAAAACTTTTGGACGAGATTTCGTTCGAAGGACCCGATCTAAAGAAAAAAACCGTGCGCATCGACGGCGCTTACGTCAAAAAGCAACTCGCCGCGATTGTGAAAGATCAAGACCTCAGCCGCTACATTCTGTGAAGCTTCGACCGCAAACAGGCCACTTTACCGGCGCACTGGCGCCCGCTCCGATTCCCTTTCTTGGCGTGTTCTTCAGGTGGGGCGCCCGGCGGCGCGCTCATTTAATCCTGTTTATCTCCGTCGTTTTTCTTTTTGCCGGCTGCGGCGTTCAAGCTCCGCCTCAGCCCCCTCGGGTTGAGACTCCTGCCAGGATTAAGGACCTTCGGGCTATCCAAATCGGGCGCAGCTTTTATCTCGATTTCACTCTGCCCGTGCTGGCCACTGACGGCGAACGCCTGACCAAGCCTCTCGGGATCAAAATCTTCCGCGCCATCACGCCTCCGGACCAACCGTTTGCACCGCCTTCGACGGACACAGCGCCTTGGGTCACGATTCTTTCGAGCGAACTGCCGCACTACTTGAGTAACGACAGATTTCGTTACCCGTCTCCTCTATCCGATCAGGCCTTCCGCCAGCAGCAAAATTCAACGTTTGCCTTTGCCGTTGTGGCGTTCACCCGTGGATTCCGAAGCCACCCTCACCAGAGCGCTCTATCGAATATCGCCCAAACCAGACTGATCGACGTAAGCGAGCCGGTTACGAATCTCACCGTCAACACCACGCAGACGGCCCTTAAGCTTTCCTGGACCCAGCCGGCTCAAACCCTCGCGGGGCAATCCCTCTCAAAGGTCGCGGCTTATCGAGTCTATGCAAGCAGAACCGGCAAGCCCGGTTCGTTCCGCGTGCTCGCGGACACCCAATCCATCCAATATAACGATCCGAACTTTCAATTTGGCCAGGCGTATTACTTCCGGGTCACCACTGTTTCCACAATGAACAGTGTTCAGGCTGAAAGCCAGCCCTCGCAAACACTGGAGATCACGCCAAAGGATACTTTCCCTCCAGCCGTTCCCAGGCGTCTCACAGCCCTTTACACGGCCGGCGCCGTCGACCTGCTCTGGAACGCCAATACGGATTCAGACCTTGCCGGCTATAACGTTTACAGGAAGATCGAAGGCGGCAGCTATGCGCGCGTCAACAAGCAGCTGCTCTCAACCCCGATTTTCCATGACACTTCCGCGGCTCCCGGCCAGATCTATCAATATGCAGTGACAGCCGTGGACCTCTCGGGAAATGAAAGCGCCAAGTCCCAGCCTGTCAATGTTTCCACCCACTTGCCCGGCCAGTCGTGATCAGCGCCCGCCGCCCGCTTCAAGCGTGAAATGATATAATGCCTTCCGGATTAAGGAACGGAATTGCACTTGGAAGTCACTGAAAACCGCCGGGGAAAGGCCCGCTGCCGTTGAAGGAATGGTCGCCTCTCATGATCAGCCTAGTAGCGGGCGCCACAGCGGCGCTTGCAGGCGCCGGTGCGATTGTCTACCTCAAGATGCGGCGGCGCAAATCTTCGGCCGCGCTTGAGCGGCTCCGCCGCCTTTATCTGAGCCGTTCCGGGCGGATCGCCACCGGCGAAATCATAGGGTTGGTTGAACCGGAAGCCGCTTCCGAGATCCTGCTGGTTTACCGTTACGATGTTGCGGGCGTCACCTACGAGGTCGCGCAGGACGTATCTGTACTGCCTGAAATCGCCGCCACAGCCAAGCTGGCGCTCGGCGGAATCGCGACCATCCGTTATGAGATGAAGCAACCCAGCAATTCCATTGTCGTAAGCGAGGCGTGGTCCGGCTTGCCAGCGGTTAAGCCATCGGGAGGCGCTGAAATTCCCGTCGCCGGCAGAACAGCCGAGAATGCTTGAGCCGTGCGCAGCCTGGGCCATGCGGCGGACCCCGCATGAGCGTTTATAACCTATGACCCTCGAAGAAAGACTTGAAGAGCTTCGCCGGCGCCATGCCCGCGCGGTTGCGGGCGGTGGTGAGGAGCGCCGGGCGCGCCAGCACGCGGAAGGAAAACTCTCCGCGCGCGAACGTCTCGATCTGCTTTTCGACGAAGGCACCTTTCAGGAAGTCGGCGAGTTTGTCGAGCACAATTGCCGCGACTTCGGCATGGCGAAACAGCGCATTCCGGGCGACGGCGTCGTCACCGGCTACGGGCTCGTCAACCAGCGCCTCACATACGCTTTTGCGCAGGACTTCACCGTCTTCGGAGGCTCGCTGAGCGAGGCCAATGCCGCCAAAATCTGCAGGATCATGGACCTCGCGCTCAAAGTCGGCGCGCCCTTGATCGGCCTCAATGATTCCGGCGGCGCGCGCATTCAGGAAGGCGTGGCCTCGCTCGCCGGTTATGCGGATATCTTTCTGCGGAACACTCTGGCCTCAGGCGTTGTGCCGCAAATCTCCGCCGTACTTGGCCCTTGCGCAGGAGGAGCCGTCTATTCTCCCGCCATCACCGACTTTGTCCTGATGGTGGAAAAATCCAGCTACATGTTTGTCACCGGACCCGACGTCATCCGCACCGTGATGCACGAGAACGTGACCAAGGAAGATCTGGGCGGGCCGGCCACGCACAACACCACCAGCGGCGTCGCGCATTTCTCCACTCGCGACGACCCGGAATGCCTGGCGCTGGTGCGCGAGCTGCTCAGTTTCATGCCCCAGAACAACCGCGAGGATCCGCCTTTCGTCGAGTCGGGCGATTCCCCGGAGCGGCGCGATCCGGAGCTCGACCACCTGGTGCCGCCCGAGTCCGACCAGCCCTATGACATCAAAGACCTCATCCGCCGCGTTGTCGATGACGGCTACTTCCTGGAGGTTCACGAGCAATTTGCCAAGAACCTGGTGGTGGGTTTTGCGCGGCTTGGCGGCTTTAGCGTGGGCATTGTGGCCAACCAGCCGGCCGTGTTGGCCGGCTG